>NZ_JBFIIH010000112.1:0-14089 GCF_041601355.1 Neptunomonas sp. | reverse complement strand
TACCGGCATCACCGCCGAGCAGGAAACAGTGGTAAAAGATCACTACAAGGCTAACTTGGTAGTGATCAATATCGGTGATACGTTTACTACCGGACCCGCAGAAGCCGCCTGGGTTGTGAATAAGTTGATCAAACCAGCAGCTGTCATTGTCTCGCACGCTAATCAGCCTTCAACCCAGGGCGGTGTGGTGATTGAAGGTACGCGAACAGCGGCTTTCATTGAAGCCAGTAAGATACCGGTGCATGTGCCACTGAGCGGAATGACCATGACTTTTAATAAACAGGCTAAGTGCCTCTCCGGATGCTAGCCTTTGTCCCCTGTGTCTGATCAAGACCGAGACCTATCAGGATACGAAAAATCAACTGTCTGCTAGCAACTAATATAAGGCTGTGATTAATCACAGCCTTAACATCTATTCGTGCCCCGTCCTGAATAAAGTTATCACTTCCGGTTATTAATTCGCAGAGTGCAATGCAACTGCATAGATAATTTCTGCAATACCCTAAGCAGCGCTGCGCAGTTTGTTAAGAATTCCAGCCGTATTAACGGAAGATAATTTCTACCAATTTAGAAAAATATATCAATTGTGAATAGTCAGCCCAAACATCAATATCGTTTCTGGTAGGGCCAGTTAATAGACAACTACCTTGTCGGTAACATGGTCCGGATTCTCAGGCGTATTAGCAATACAGACGTTAATAACTAAAAAAATATGGGGTGATATGTTGTGATTGATTCCATGAGTACGCGAATAGATTATCAAAGTGATAATTTGACAGACCAACACCGGTTGGCACCACTTTTAGCCCCGCAGTCTATTGCTTTAGTGGGAGCATCCTTACAAATGGATGTGGCCGGGAATGACATGATTCTTGAGTTACTGCAGTCTGGTTACCAGGGAAAAATCTATCCGGTGAACCCCAAATACGCTGAAGTGGAAGGGATGCTCTGCTTTCCCTCGCTTTCAGCACTTCCGGAATCAGTGGACCTTGTCGTGTTAGCTATTGGCAATCAGAGGTTAGAGGCTCAGCTAAAAGAAGCTATTCGCGTCGGCGCTAAAGCGGTAGTCATATTTGGTAGCGGTCACCTGGAGGAAGACATCGATCAACCTCTGCTTGAGCGTATTCGTCAATTAGCTAACGATTCAAACATACCGGTTTGCGGTGGTAACTGCATGGGGTTTTATAACCTTGATCGTCAGATACGTGTTTTTCCACAGCATATTGATCGCCACTTCAGATCGGGTGGAGTCACTTTTATCAGCCAGTCAGGATCTGTACTCACCTCCCTTCTCTGGAATGATCAGAAGCTCAGGTTTAATCTCGCAGTTTCTACCGGACAGGAACTTGTTACTACAGCAGAGGACTATATGGACTATGCTCTGGAGCAACCCAGCACCAGAGTAATTGCTATCTTTCTTGAATCTGCACGTCATCCGAAAAGGTTTATTGAAGCGTTACAGAAAGCGAATGAGAAGAACATCCCTGTCGTGATACTCAAAGCAGGGAGAACCGAAGTGGCTGCGACATTGGCAATGAGTCACTCGGGAGCAATTGCAGGCAATAATGTTGCTTATCAAGCAATTTTTGCCCGTTACGGTGTCATCGCAGTTAAGAGTATAGCTGAACTAGCAGCAACCGCTTTATTACTTTCTATGCCCCAGAGACCAGGATCAGGAGGAGTGGCAGCCATCATGGATTCGGGTGGTGAACGTGAGATTCTTATAGATTTGGCTGATGATATAGGTGTTCCCTTTGCAAAAATAAACGCAGAAACAACTGCTGTACTGGTAGAGAATCTGGATGAAGGGTTAGAGCCTATCAACCCATTAGATGCATGGGGAACAGGGAACAATTATAAAGCCATATATGAGTATTGTTGGCAAGCACTGATGTCTGATCCAGACGCTGCTATCGGTGTTTTCGTTGCAGATCTGACTTCGGGCTTTTGGCTGCATGAATCCTTTGCGCGTATATGCCGTCGAGTCAGTGCTCGAATTAATAAACCCATTATTATGATGACTAACCATCAGGGCTCAGGTAATCAAGATCTTGCTATGCGGTTAACTCAGGCAGGTATCCCTGTTTTTGATGGTGCCGAGCCAACGCTTGCCGCTATTAAGCATGCATTTTCTTATCGTGACTTTCAGGCGCGTACTTGCATGGTTCCGATGCTGCCGGTAACGGAGGATGTTAGAGAAAGCTGGCGTGCTCGCCTTCAGAAAGGAGATTTGCTGGATGAAGCGGAAGGGCTCCGCTTACTCTCGGATTACGGTATCCCAACGCAGCAGAGCATTATCGCTGATACTCTGGATACTGTTCTTAGTGCAGCCAATGAACTTGGGTATCCTGTTGTTTTGAAAACAGCAACTCAAGGGATATTACACAAGAGCGATGTCGGAGGCGTTAAGTTAAATTTGGCTGACGAATATGCACTCAAAGAAGCCTATTTCGATATTGCTGGACGGCTCGGCTATAGAGTACTTGTCACTCCGATGGCTCAAGGGTCGATTGAAGTCGCTTTGGGGGTATTGTCTGATCCACAGTTTGGGCCGATGGTGATGGTAGCCGGTGGAGGGGTTTTTATTGAAATTCTGAAGGACTCTCAAGTGGCATTAGCCCCTATCGATCTTAATGAAGCTCATATGATGATAAACAAATTAGCCATGCGGCCAATACTCGGTGGCATTCGTGGAGCTGAACCTGTTGATATAGATGGCTTGGCTCAGGCGTTAGCTCGTTTATCTTTATTAGCTGAAGACCTCGGAGATTTGATTGCAGAACTGGATGTTAACCCCGTTAAGGTGGATGTGAACGGCTGTATAGCTGTTGATGCCTTGGTGGTACCCCATGGCGTAAAATGTGCTGAACAAGCCGCCTAATAGAGGAGAAGCACTATGGATTTCACGACTATTCGCTATGAAACTCAGGGAAGCGTGGCGCTGTTGACATTGAGTAGACCAGATAAGCTCAATGCTATTAATTCAGTAATGATTCAAGAGTTACATCAAGCTATGGATAAAGCAGAGTCTGATGAGGAAGTAAGGGTCATCATTTTACAAGGAGAAGGCCGTGCTTTTTCTGCAGGTTTTGATATTAACGGTGGAACAAGTCAGGGGGATATAACCAGTAAGAGGAAAGTTCTGACTGAAGATTTCAATATCATTATGCGCTTTTGGGACTGCCCTAAACCGACCATTTCAGCCATACATAAATATTGCTTCGGTGGAGCATTGGAGATGGCGATGGCTTGCGATTTGACGATAGCCTCAGAGGAGTGCCGCTTGGGTGAGCCAGAACCGAAGTTTGGTAGCGGAATCGTGGCCTTACTGATGCCTTGGATGACCGGCCCCAAACAGGCTAAACAGCTATTAATGACCGGGGATGACCGGGTCACGGCGAAACGAGCTTATGAAATGGGGCTGGTAAATGAAGTGACTGTCGAAGGACAACATTCTGATGCTGCTCTGAAGTTAGCCCGTACTATTTCAGCACTGGACAAAACGGCCATTGCCTTAACGAAGCAAGCGATTAATCGTAGTTATGAGATTATGGGTATGCGTCAGGCGTTGTTACAAGCATTGGAAACGGATGTAGTTATAGAAACGACTGAAACACCTGAATCCCGTGAGTTCAACGACATACTTGAACGGCATGGGTTGAAGGAAGCACTGGCCTGGAGGGAAAACCGCTATGCTGGTTGAGCTTTGAACGCCCGGTCTTTTCTATTATTCATGAATGTGCTTGAGGATGTTAATTGCGGGTATTTTTCTGAATAGTCCAAACCGGCTACTCCTTCTTAAGGGAGTAGCCTGCACATTATCTTTTGACTGCCTCCCTGGATAGCCAGTCAATGACGGTAAGTACTCGCTCATCATTACAGATATCCTTACGGCAAACTACGCCCCATTCTCCCAACCCATCAACGACATAATCTACTGGTTGTATTAAACGGCCGGACGCTAGATCATCATCAGCAGAAACACCATTCACAAGGGCTATCCCTTCACCTTTTAATGCCATTTCAAGGGCAATCGCAAGTGTATCGACAATAATTGAGTTGTTGATATCACACGGGGTGACATGTGTTGCGCTAAACCAATCATCCCAGCTCCAGCCTTCTGTATAAACCGTTATTAAAGGGAAATTCAGAAGGTCTTCAGGCTGCAGTTTACCTTCCTTTCCCTTGATTAATAACGGGCTACACACAGGAAATAATCGCGACTCGAATAGTTTGGTCCAATGGAGGTGCTCCGGTACCGGTTTATCCAGATAGATTAAACCAATATCTGCATTCGCCTCATCGAAATCCCAACCGACACTACACGTCATGAGATGTAACGTTATATTCGGATATTCTGCCCTGAATTTTGAAAATCTTGGCGCGAGCCAACGAATAGAGGTTGTTACATAGACTTGAATTCGAAGTGGTTGTGACGCCGTTGCCCGTCGAATGGCTTCAGTGCCACTTATCAATTTTTCGAGTGCTTCACGTACATAGGGATAAAAAAGCTTGCCTTCAGCAGTAAGAATAATGTTTCGCCCATCACGAGCAAAGAGCTTAACCCCCAGATTCTCTTCCAGAGTCTGGACTTGATGGGTGATGGCCGGGTGGGTCAGATTCAGTTCCTCAGCGGCACCTCGAATACTCTGTAATCTGGCGGCGGCCTCGAAACCTTTTAGCGCCCTCAGCGGAGGCAATTTACGTAAACTAATATTATAAGACATGGTTTAAGGCTTTTACTTAGATAAGCAGTTCAATGAAAAAACGCTTTTGAAATTACTCTCATTACACTCAAATAGTAACTTTTTTCGTATTCTAAGTGTGGGATAAAATTTTTACCAATACCCAAAAAATGTTCAATTGTTATGGCCTGATCAAAGAATAGCCTTTTTATGAAGACCAATAATCGTCGTCGTTTCGACTCGCTGATCTCCGTTACCCACCTAAGTATTCAATATAAAAAAATGCTGGTTTATTATGGAAGCAGGGCCTACCGACCTTAAAAAGGACGGAGGAAGCGGGTTAATTCCCTACTGTGTTATTCATCTCATTTCCATAGTACGCCAGAACCAGGTTGCAATTATCTAGTCCTTAGAAGGGGCGTCCATAATGAATATTAAAGTCATTGGTATCGATTAGCAGAAACATGTTCCAGATTAACGTTTGGGTTTCAGTCATTGTTATGTTGATGTGTTCTTCGGATGTAATGCAATTCAACCTAATGACTGCCAGAAAATGGATAAAACAATTATTTCATCTGTTGCTTAGTAGTGATTTTTATCGATTTTTTGAAAAATATTATTATTTTTCAACTACTTATTAATAATTAAAAAATATTTAACAGTCACTAGATTTAATTCAATTGTTGTTGCATTTCGTAACTCTTATTATCGAATTATTCCAGAATAAACCAAGTCCAAAACTAAGGGGCGTGGTTACCCTCAAACCCACCTCTGACGCAGAGGCACATAAATTAAGAAGGTAAAATATGAAAGTTGGATTTATTGGATTAGGCAACGTAGGTGGAAAACTGGCGGGCAGTCTGCTACGCAACGGTTACGATCTTACTGTGCGCGATTTAAATGAAAAATTTGTCGCTGATTTCGTCGCACGCGGAGCGAAAAGCGCCCACTCTCCAATGGAGCTAGCTGAAAACTGTGATGTTGTTATTACCTGCTTACCCTCCCCTGCCGCTTGCTCACAAGTAATGGAAGGGGACGACGGCATACTTGCAGGTATATCCGAAGGTAAGATCTGGCTGGAGATGAGCACCACTGATGAGGCTGAAGTTCGCCGTATTGGCTCGTTGGTAAAAGCCAAAGGAGCAATGCCTGTGGATTGTCCCGTGTCCGGTGGCTGTCACCGTGCTGGTACAGGTAATATCTCGATTTTCGCAGGATGCGAGCGTGAAGCTTTTGAGCGCGTACTGCCAGTTCTTGCGGCTATGGGGCGCCGTATTCTGCATACAGGCGAGCTAGGTACTGCATCTGTACTAAAAGTGGTTACGAACTATCTGGCTACCGTTCACCTGGTTGCGCTTTCTGAAGCATTAACCGCATCCAAAGTGCTGGGCATGGATATGAACGTCACCTATGAAGCAATCAAAGCTTCTTCAGGTAACTCTTTCGTTCATGAGACTGAGTCACAGGTGATTTTGAATGGTGGCCGTGATATTAGCTTTACGATGGACTTAGTGCTTAAAGATGTTGGTCTTTTCGATGAACTGACCCGACGCAAGGGGATGCCACTAGAAGTTGCTCCACTTATGGTCGACATCTTCAAAGATGGACAGAATCGTTATGGTCCACGTGAATTATCACCCAACATCATTCGTCGTTTGGAAGAAGCCTGCGATGTACAAGTCTTAGGTAAAGGATTCCCCTCAGAGATGGTAGACGATGAACCCGAGGAGCCTGGTTACGAAGTGATCGTAGAAGGTCGCTGCGACTACTAATTGGATTTCTTTGATCTGCAGGGGGTGTACGCGCTACCCCTGCATGCACTCCAAAATAGGTTTCGTTCTCTCCTTTATTGGGAAATGTAAATTCTAAAGTTGAGTTCAGGGCTACTAACATAAGAAGAGATAAAGTTATGCATAAAATAAGAAAAATACCAACTATATTACCCTTCGGCGTTCTGTTTCTTGGCATCATTGCCAACCTGGTGGATGAAGAGGGAACTCAAGCAGTCATTCTCAACATGAATAATTGGGTTATCGACGAATTCGGTTGGTTGCTGAGCATCAGCTCTGTACTGTTCGTCCTGACCTGCGTCGTAGCTTACTTCTCTGCGATTGGCCACGTCCGCATCGGTGGTGAGGGTGCGAAACCTTTACTATCCAAGTTTAACTGGTTTTCTATCACACTTTGCACAACCGTTGCGGTAGGGTTGCTGTTTTGGTCAACAGCAGAACCTATTTATCACCTTTACGGGCCGCCTGAGTCATTAGGGATAGAAGCAAATTCCGATGCTGCACGTAGGTTTTCTTTCTCTACCCTTTATCTACACTGGTCATTTACGCCCTACGCCATCTACTGCATTCCCGCGTTAACCTTTGCATTGGCTTTTTATAACCTGAAAAAAGAAAAATCTATAGGAGGGTTCTTATCTCCTCTTTTTGGCCGATTTACCCAAGGTATCTGGGGGCAATTGATCGATGCAATCGCACTGTTTGCGTTGATCACGGGTATGGCTTCGGGTCTTGGCCAAGGATTACTAACACTCGCTGGGGGATTGAATAAATTTGTTGGAATCGGGAACTCTCCTGTTGTTCTCGCGGCGATTGCAGCCTTGATTGTAGCAACTGTTGTCGTGTCTGCTGTGAGCGGCCTGTTAAAAGGTATTCGTATCCTTTCAGATCTTAATTTAAAGTTTTTTATAGGGCTATTGGTTTTCGTACTGGTCTTTGGTCCGACAGGGTATTCCGCTTCAGCGGGAGTAGATGGCTTCGGAGATTACACTTCTAACTTCTTCAACAAGAGCTTCTTTACCGGCGAACTGGGACACGATGACTGGCCTAAATGGTGGACTAACTTCTATTGGGCACAATGGTTGACTTGGGCGCCGGTAACAGCGCTGTTCCTAGGCCATATCTCTCGCGGCTATACAGTGCGTGAGTTTATCCTCACTGTGATGGTATTCCCTTCGTTGTTCTCTATTTTATGGATGACTCTATTCGGTGGTATGTCGATGTATTTCGATGAAGTGTCCGGAGGGGCCGTTAAGCAGACACTGGATGAAAACGGTGTGGAGAGCATAATCTACTATATTTTTGAGCAGCTACCTCTCAGCGGCATTATCACCTTTGTATTCATTATTATCTCGTTTGTTTCCTTTGTAACCGCAGCGGATTCCAGCACCGAAGCAATAGCATCTGTCTGTATTGAAGTTGGCAAGGATGAAAAAGAGTACGAAAATATGGAGTCCACCTCCAAGACTAGTTTTTGGCTGAAGATCATGATCGTCAGTTCTATCGGTTTTGTTTCCTGGTCAATGACATCCTTTGCCGGAATCAACGGCGTAAAAATCCTGGCTAATCTTGGCATGTTACCCAGCCTGCTCATTGTTCTGGGAGCTATGTTCACTCTTTGGTCGCTAATGGCTAAATATACGCGTGAATCGCGGCCCGCAACGAGGAATTTAATGCTTGTACCCGATGATACTGATGGGCAAGCGGTAAACCTTCCGGCATACGAGTCACTTGGCGATGGCATCACCCAACCAATCATGGCCTACGATCGTTAGAATATACCCATCCTGAAACGAAAGGCGTCAGACACCAGTGTGTAAACTGGTGCTTGGCTGCCCACTCGATGGTTAAATATGAATATTGAAGGAATTGAAGCTTATGAAAACGATTGATAAACTTTATATTAACGGGCAATGGTATCAGCCAGACAGCAGTGAGTTACTGTTGATCACCAACCCTGCCACCGAAGAGCTCTGCGCCTCGGTTCCAAAGGGCAACGAGAAAGATGTAGAAATAGCCATTGCTGCCGCCCGACAAGCCTTACAAGGGTGGGCTACAACTTCAGCCAAAGCGCGGGCAGATTTATTGATTGCCGCTGCCAAAGAAATGGAAAACCGTTATGACGACCTGGTGGAAGCTCATGTTGTTACGATGGGCTGTCCAAGAAGCATCGCTGGGGCATACCATGTAGACGCCGCTATTGAAGGAATGCGCTATTACGCTAATCTAGCTCAAGAAATGGAGGTAGTGAAAGAAAAAGGCAATGTATTGCTTCTTAAAGAGCCCGTCGGTGTATGCGCCTTTATTAACCCATGGAACTACCCTCTACACCAGTTGACTGGGAAAGTTGCCCCGGCCTTGGCTGCTGGTTGCACTATTATCACAAAACCAGCGGAGCAGACTCCACTCCCGGATTTCATCATGGCTGAAATCTTTCATAAGATAGGTTTACCTGCCGGTGTATTTAACCTGGTAACGGGTTCAGGACGGGATATTGGCCCGCTAATGTCTAGTCATCCTCAGGTCGATATGGTGTCTTTCACCGGCTCGACGGCTGCGGGCGTCAATGTCGCTATAGCCGCTGCACCGACTGTCAAACGAGTTTGCCAGGAACTGGGCGGCAAGTCAGCCTTGATCATTACCGAAGATGCTGATCTTGAGGCAGCAGTTCGCTATGGTGTTGAGGATGTGATGGCGAACACTGGGCAGACCTGTAATGCGTTGACAAGGATGTTCGTTCCGTTAAGCCAGTATGAACAAGCTGTCAAATTGGCCGCCAGTATCGCGTTGGAGCAGAAAGTGGGAGATCCCCTTGATGAATCAACTACCATGGGGCCAATGGCCTCGCAACGCCAGAGGGAGACGGTATTGAAATATATTCGTCTGGGTATTGAAGAAGGTGCCCGCTTGGTAACTGGTGGTCTGAATATGCCTGAAGGTTTAATGAAAGGCGCATATGTAAAGCCGACTATTTTTGCTGATGTAACTAACGAAATGATCATTGCGCGAGAGGAGATCTTTGGACCGGTTCTATGCATGCTGGCTTACGATGACATCGAACAGGCGATAACCATGGCCAATGACACCATTTATGGCCTCTCTTCCGGAGTTTTTGCCAAGGACCAGGGTAGCGCGTTAAAAATCGCCCGGCGCTTGCAAGCAGGGCAATGCTACATACAGGGAAGCTACTTTTCGACGGAAGCGCCTTTTGGCGGATATAAGCAATCCGGGAATGGCCGCGAATGGGGTGAACAAGGTATGCACGAATATATTGAGACCAAAGCCATCATATGTGGATAGCTTCTGCTCAACCTATACCTGTAGTTACCTACTGGCCTAAGTTTGATGGGCTATGATCGTTCTGTGATCAGGGGCTTGAACAGGTTTACTCTTATCGTAAATGTGAAGGACAACAGAATGGATGAAGAGGTGCCGACCCAAACCTTATCTACTATCCGGCGGGCTAGGCTAGCCTAGGTAAAATAGTATCGAATCCAGGTGTCTGACAGCATCTGGATTACTTTTTCGCGAAACGCTAAAGCGCCCGTAGCTTCTAACGTTCTTTTGTCAGCTGGAACCTATATTGCAAGGACGGAAAGCTGGAAATCTCCGCCCCGCCGTACATTCAGCGAATTGCCGCATATTGACGATTACCCCGACTTCCTCGTTTCTGAGAATTGCATCCGGAAATTGATGTGCGAATCATTACATCGCAAAGACAGTATGATTTTTCAGGCCAGAATGTCGATGTAGCGATTGTATTTGATAGGCCACAACCCATCCAACCGTATGTATTTACGCTCTTCAATGAAGAAGTTTTCCCCTCCTGAAGTCCCGTACTACCTCAGGAATACAGCCCGATTGCGAGTCATAATAGCTGGCCTGTATGCCACTACTAAAACCAGGAGCTGATGCAGGCCAAGGATGGTTTGAAGGGGATAGTTTGACGGGGATAGTTACTTCCAGTGACGTCGAAGACAGATTATCTCAGATGAACCGCTCCCCTTACTTATACAGGCCGCTATTGCTGGTCAGGGTGTAGGATCAGGCCGGGCTACGCTGATGGATGATCTGATAGAGAGAAACATTCTGTCTATCTGAGGACGATTCGTAACGGTCTTCGCCTGAAAATTTATTCACCAGTATTTGTGAGTCACTCATGGATCCGCATGCCGTCTGTAGCTAAACTAAAGGGGCTTATTCGCAGGCTGCCTAACAAATTTGAAAAATCCCGACAGATAATAGGCACCTTTCCTGTAGATGGGAACAAATTTAAGCTATTACTTGTCTATCCGTTGTAATGGAGAATCGAAATATGATGACAAAGCTGAAAGCTTACCTGGAAACCTTTATACCCTCCGATAGCGAACCAAACAACGAACCACACGCTTTGCTTGCTGTCGCTTCTGCTGCCCTGATGATAGAGGCACTTCTATCAGACTATGAACGTAAACCGGAAGAGCACGCAACCATACTTGCCCTGTTAAAGAAGCGCTTTTCTCTGGATCAGACGGCGGCGGAGGAGCTGCTTAAACATGCTGAAAAAGCACAGCACAACGCGACCGATTATTTCCGCTTTACATCGCAGATTAACGACAGCTGCACACCTCAGGAAAAGGTAATATTGATCGAAAACCTGTGGCGCGTTGCCTATGCAGATGGTGAACTGCATCATTACGAAGAACATTTTGTACGCAGGATTGCGGATCTGATCCATGTGTCACACACAGATTTTATTACAGCGAAACTCAGAGTCGCAGACGAATAGCCTACGCTAAAGGCGTCTTTGGCTTATCCTGATAAGATAGAAAAACCGGTTAATTGGAACTGCGCAACAATATAGCCGGCTTCAACCGCAGCCGACGCAACAGATAGGCTGCGCCAGAACCAAGCGCTAAAGTACTGACTGCTATTGCTACAAGAGCGCCTAACCAAACCAAGTCTGCAGAGGGTAATTTCAGGCGAAACTCAAGTAATGGTAATGCTATGGCAGAACCGAGTAATATCGCAAACACGGAGGAGATAAGAGCAAGCAGCATATATTCCAATTGCAGGCTATGCTTGATGGTTGCCATTCTCACACCGAGGCTATGTAAGATAGTGGCTTCATATATCTGCCGGCTTCTACCCGCAGCCATAACGCTTATTAATACCAATAGACTCGCCAACAGGCTGACACTCGCGACCACAGCAAGCCCGGAGCCGGCCTTACCCAGAATTTGACGGGCTACCTGTAACAATGAAGCAGTTCTTACCGTAATAATGTTGGGCGCAATGACTGCAATACGGTTTTGCGCCGCTATTGCCTGCTCGTCATCGACATATACGGCGCCAACATGTCTTGTAATAAATGGATCCAGTGCCTCCTTTGAAAGAATGCCTTCAAACCAGAAGCGGGTTTGCATACCCTTTTGACTGTAAATGGCGGCAATCTCTGCGTCAAAACTGCTTCCCTGGAGTGCAAAAGTGACTACATCGCCGACACGTAACCCGAGCTTGTTGGCTTCGCGATCCTCAAACGCGAGTTTTGGCAATCCGCTAACAGGTTCTGACCACCATGCACCATCAACGATAGTAACGTCATCGATGTTATTGGATAAATAACTCAGCTTGTAACGTTCCTGAGAACTGTCACGCCGTTGATTTTCATTTAGCTGATTAACGTCACTCAGCGCACGACCGTTTAACGCCTGAATGCGACCTCTTACTAACGGTGCTAAATCAACTTTTTTCACACCGGGCAAACCTTCAATAGCATCAACTACACCATCAACCTGACCGTTTAAGACATCGTACAACACAAGACCCGGAGATTCTTCGGGAATGGTATCGTTTAGCGTACGTAACAACGAAGCGACTATTAAAGTACAAGCCACTAAAAGGGTTAACGCAGAACCTAATGAGATTAACGACGTGCGCACATTATTATCCGGCCGGTGTAAGTTAGCCAGCGCCAGCTTCAACGCCAAGTGTCCTCTCATCAATGGGTGGTATTCCATTAACTTTGCGCAGCGTTTAATACCTCGCACGACTAAATCAAGAATCAACAATAGCGCAGCTATCACCATGACAAAACCAACCGCAAATACAGTATCTGGCAGCACAAGCAGTATCATGGCAACGATCACGGCGGCGCAGGCTAAAGTAGCTAACCACCATTTGCGTGGAAGCGGCATGCCTTTCTGCGCCAGACCACGGAAAAGTGATGCCGGGTCTGTAGAGAGTGCCTTACCTAGTGCGGGTAAAGCGAAACTATAGGCTGTCAACAAACCGAAAAAGAAGGCAATACTGCCTGGATAAAAAAGGTCACCGGCGTTGATTCTTAATGGAATTTGGGTAGTCACAATCGACGCACCCACTAATGTCAGTGCACTACCGATCAATATACCCAACAAGCTAGCCGCTCCGGCAAGAATAGCGATCTGCAAAAGATACACAATTGCGAGACGCCGGTTGCGCAAACCAAGTGCGCGCAGAGTAGCGATAGTTTTCAATTTACCCTGCAGATAGGCTTGTATACTGTTAAACACACCGAGTCCGCCAATAAACAAAGTGCTGAAGCCTATAATCAACAACCCTGAAGCAATTTGATTTAAACGCTCTGAAAGGCGTTGGCTTCGATCATTAAACGTTCTTACTTCCCAGGTTTCGTCTGGAAATGCAGCATAAAAATTTAATCTCCATGCTTCTGCTGACTGATTAGTGCGCACACGGTATTCATAATCAATGCGACTGCCGGGCTGGATTAAACCCGATGCCTGCAACGCCTCAGCACTCAACAAAACGGGGGTTCCCCGCCAGTCAGCATTGAGGCTTCTATCAGGTTGTTTGAGGACGAGCGCCCTCACTTTCATTGTTAGCGCGCCGATAGTTACGTTATCGCCAACCTTAATGTCGAGTCGATTTGCCAGCGTTGGATCAATGGCAACGCCCCATTGATCATTAGTAAACGCTGTAATCTGTGAAAGTGGCCTCGATGGTTCCAACACTAAGCCACCATACAGAGGGTACTGCGCATCCATGGTTTGCAATTCAATTCGCAAAAAACGATCGCTTTCGGTTCCAAGCATGCTATCTACTTCAGTGACCATTGAAACCACACCATTAGCTTTGATCCAGCTTAGCGCCTCCTCGGTTAATGGCTGGTTGGTAACCACCTCCAGATCCCCACCCATAATTACACGAGTATCTGCAAGCAAACTCAGGTTTACCAAACGATACAGACCACCCGTGGCTGATAACAGGGTCACCCCCAACACCAGGCAGGCGAAAAACACCCACAATGACTGACCACTCGAACGAAGATCTCTGCATGCGAAATTAAACAGAAAACGCATGATCCTGATCCTCAACTAATTCACCGTTCTGAAGACGAACGATGCGTTGGCAGCGCCGTGCAACTTGATCATCATGGGTAACCAATACCAGAGTTGAGCCGGTGTCCTTATTAAGAGAAAACAACAATTCAATGATGGTTGCACCTGTGGCTACATCAAGGTTTCCTGTGGGTTCATCTGCAAGCACCAGTTTTGGTTTGTGTACTAATGCTCGCGCAATAGCCACGCGCTGCTGTTCTCCACCCGATAGCTGCGCAGGATAATGCTTTTCACGTTCAGC
>NZ_JBFIIH010000111.1:0-14196 GCF_041601355.1 Neptunomonas sp. | reverse complement strand
CCCGCCAGCAAAATGACCTTTATCGGCTTTACCTTAACCATTGCTGCAGCGGCTAGCTGGGGTATGGGAAATATCATTAACCGCAAGATCGGCCAATTGGGAAATGTGAACCTGATGGGCTTAGTTGTCTGGAGCGCGCTGATTCCACCCATCCCCTTTTTGCTGCTATCTTACGGTGTTGAAGGGCCTGAGTTGATACTATCCAGCCTGCAGAATGTCGGCCTCAAATCGATCGCCAGCGTTTTTTACCTCGCTGCCATTGCCACCATTTTTGGCTACAGCACGTGGGCACATCTGCTTAAACAGTATCCCGCATCACAAGTAGCCCCATTAACACTACTGGTGCCTGTGATCGGACTCGTGGTTGCCTGGCTGATATTAGAAGAAACCCTGAGCATGATCCAGGTAGTTGGTATTTTACTGATTATGGGCGGCTTACTGATTAATGTGTTCGGGCATCAGGTCATGCGCCGTCTGGCATAAATGTTGTTATTCGTTTAACTTTACAACCAACTGATCATCAGTCACTTTGAGGTAGGCAATACCTGCGGCAAAGTTCTTCCAGAAACCCTCTTCACCACCATACTCATCAACCAGATCGATATTTTTTAAATTACCCATCCAGGCGTTTGGTAAAGGCACACCCCACAGACTAATCCCCCGAAGCCTGATACTCGGACGGTTATTAGTGAAAGCGACATCTATACCCGCATTAATTCTGATGGTTTCGCCGCCCAGTATCGGAAAATCCGGATCAACAGGAATCAGCAACTTAGCACTGGCGAGGTTATCCGAAAGCTCGATAGCAAAGCGGCTAGCCAGATCCGGATTTTTAGCGATCAGGCTGTTCAACTCTTTTTCGGAGAACAGGACTTCACGCTTTGCGTTCTGTTCTGAATACGCTTCAGGCTTTAACGGCTCAGAAGGATCATGAGATGCCGCCTCTTCGTCCTGAATACCAAAAAAAGTCAGCTTTTTATTGAGTTCTTTCTGCTCGTCAGAAGAAAGGGTCACCGGGCTGAATGATGATGGAAAATACACCCACTTAACAAATAACCCACCGAGTACAATCGCTAAAAAAACAGCCAGAAAGACGGTTAAGAAAAGCGGAAGCCGTTTCTTTTGATCTGCTGCCGGCTGAGTGTCATTGCCCATAAGTACGCCTGTATTTTTCATTGTTACCATAAAGGTACAATACAGCGCTTACAGTGAACACAGGCTGTATCAATATCTACTTATTTAGCCCCGAGCGTCCACTGGGCGATCCATTCTGTTTCTTCAGGCTGAAGGTAGGCTTGTTCCAGCAGCTCCTGTGCCCATGGCTCTTTTTTGGCCAGGTGATTAAGGATAACAATCGCCGTAACCTTAGCCGCCGTCACCTCACTCCACATGGTCGTACCTAAACAACGCCAATGATTAGCATCAAGGCGTTTAGGTCGCTCAACCTGCTCTTTGCAGGTTTCGCATACCATTAAGCAATGCTCATAAGAGGGCTCCACAGCAACTGGAGGCACTTCAAAAATACTCAGTGATTTACCACTGGCATTACACAACTCACAATGTGCACCACAACGACGCACCAGATCTTTACCAAACATGGAAAGGCCATGGTGGCGCTCCTGGTGTTTATCACGTCCTTTTGACATAGTATTCCTTACTCATCAAATAGCGGAAAATGCGTGGCAATATCATCACCGGTAAAATCAGCGACCCAGCCATCGGGGTTATTAAAAAAGCGTATCGCGGTAAAATGTGGTTCAGGGCCCATATCAAACCAGTGCTTAGTCTGATCCGGAACAGACAGCAGGTCATCTTTACAACAATGGATCATATAAACTTTATCGTCGATATGAAGGTAGAACATACCTTCACCAGCAACAAAGAAGCGTACTTCATCTTCTGAATGGGTATGCTCATTCAGAAACTTTTTACGGAACTCGTCCTTTTGCGGATTATCAGGTGTCATCGCGGCGATATCAACCGTTTTGTAGCCTTCTAGCCCTACCAGCTTATTAATTTCCTGATCATAAGCCTGCATAATTTCTGCATGAGACATTTCCGGCGTTATCGGACAATCGATCATCCAGCGCTCAAAACGAATACCGACCCCTCCCAGGATGCTTTTGATAACATCACCCTCTTCACTATGCAGTATCGGCAGACGAGCATCGTGGTCTTGATATACGGTTATTGCACTCATTACTTACTCCCAGCCTGGCAGGCTGCCGGACTTAACACTGATCTTCGACCAGCCAACCCCGACAGTCTATGTTGTCTGTTGCTCATTAAAAGTGGATCTGACACAGTTCTTTTGTCAGAGACGTCCTGATTCAGACCTCGTGATCTAGAACCCTGATTCAAATCACCTGAATAATACTTTCACAATTTAATGGATTCAAATGTACTGACTACATCATGTGTCGCACTCTCCGGCATCTTATCTCGCGCCAACAAACACGTTTTCATTCCCGCCGATTGTGCCGCATCCAACTCTTCGACGATATCCGACAAAAAGAGGATATTTTCAGGTAACTGCTGCAATGCATCTGCAATCGCAACGTAGGCTGCCTTTTCTCTTTTGTGGCCGGTGGTTGTATCGAAGTAGTGACTGAATAAGGGAGTAAGATCACCAAAATCGCTATGACTAAACAGTAGCTGCTGAGCCTTAACCGAACCTGATGAAAAAATACTTAACTCAATACCCTGTGCGTGCCACTTTTTAAGTAATTCGTAGGCATCCTGATATAAATGCCCGGTAAAATCACCACTCTTATAACCTTCGACCCAGATCAACCCCTGCAGTGTTTTTAAAGCAGTTACCTTTTTATCCTGATCAATCCAGTTGATAAAGGCCTGAATCAGTGTTTGCTGATCTGCATCAGCTGAATCCAACTCCAAACGCGCTTGCTGCATAATCTCTTGCACAACGGGCTCGTCCCAACGCTGCTGAACAAACGCAGGTAACTGCTGACGCGCATAAGGAAACAGCACATCATGTACAAAACGGATATCAGTGGTCGTGCCTTCAATATCGGTCAGAATTGCTTTTATTGTCATCTTATTGCCTTATCTATTTAACAACATCATGTCGCGCTCGCAGGCAAACAGGAACTCCAGCCCTTCAAGGTGTCTTCTGGCCTCGGACATATCCCGCCCCCAGGCATATAAACCATGACCGCGAACTAAAAAACCCCATTGAAGCGGCGTGACTGTCCATACCTCTTTCAACTGATCCGCCAGCACCTGCATATCCTGTGTATTTTCAAACACGTGGATTGAAATCGTGGTGTTATGCGTTTGATTACCCGATAAGGACTTCTGCATCTCATAACCACTCAACAACAGAGAGTCCGATGCTTCCAGACGGGACAACACTGTTGATGCAACAGAATGCGTGTGCAGCACTGCACCAATATTCTCATCCAGAGCATACAGCGCGGTATGCAACAGTGTTTCAGCAGAAGGCTTTAGCACAGAGTCTATAGGCTGCCCTTTAAGATTCACTTTAAGCAGGTCATAAGGTGTTAACTCACCTTTATGGCGGCCCGATGCCGTTACCCAAGCCGATGCGTTATCAATACGCGCCGAGAAGTTTCCACCGGTAGCAGGACACCAGCCCTGGGCATCAATCCAGCGCCCAGCTTCCACAATAGAGTGTGTCAATAAGTCAGACATCCGTCGTTTGCCATCTCTTGATGATAAGAAAGTGCCTAGTTTACGAGAAGCTGCAGGATTATCGAAGTAAAACGAGAGATATTTTGAGGCTATTTATAGTGACAGTGATAGTGATAACACTTAGAAACGGGAGAAGCCAGAACGAGAAAGGGGCCGTCAGTCAGACCGCCCCATCTAAACCGAAATGATTCCGGCTATATAGCCCTAAGGCAAAAGGAATTTCATGTAACTACTTAAGTGAAACAGCTATATCTCCTTTTTTAGTTTTTGAGTAACTGATTTGAGTATAGCTAAATTTTTATAAAGTGATAGATCTGATTTTTCCAGAGATATCGTATAATGCGTGAATTAATTTCAATTAAGGATACCGCGCTCATGGTGACTATTGGCACCCCTCTTGCTTCTCATTCCACCCGCGTTTTAATGTGCGGCGGCGGTGAACTTGGCAAAGAAGTCGTTATTGAACTGCAACGCTTAGGAGTCGAGGTGATTGTGGTAGATCGCTACCCGAATACCCCCGCTATGCAGGTAGCCCACCGCAGCCATGTTATATCCATGCTGGACGGTGCCGCGTTACGCGCAGTGATTGAACAGGAAAAACCGGACCTGATCGTCCCCGAAATTGAAGCGATAGCCACCGAGACACTGGTAGCGCTTGAAGCAGAAGGCTTTACCGTTATCCCTACCGCCAACGCCGCACGCCTGACGATGAACCGCGAAGGCATTCGCCGTCTGGCTGGCGAAACATTAGCACTAACCACCTCGCCATACCGTTTTGCGGCAACGCTTGAGGAATACCATACAGCGGTTGCCGCTATCGGTTTGCCTTGTGTGGTTAAACCGATCATGAGTTCATCCGGCAAAGGCCAGAGCACCGTAAAAACCGAAGCCGATATCGAAAAAGCCTGGGTCTATGCACAGGAAGGTGGACGCGCCGGACAAGGCAAGGTTATTGTTGAAGGCTTTGTTGATTTTGATTATGAAATCACTTTGCTCACCGTTCGCCACAGCAGCGGCACTTCTTTCTGCGAACCGATTGGTCATGTTCAGGTCGATGGAGACTATCGCCAATCATGGCAACCACAGGCGATGTCGTCTACAGCACTTGAGGCAGCCAAGGACGCAGCATCCAAAGTTACTGACGCATTAGGTGGGCGCGGTATTTTCGGCGTTGAACTGTTTGTAAAAGGTGACAGCGTTCTGTTCAGTGAAGTCTCACCACGGCCACACGACACCGGCATGGTTACAATGATCTCTCAGGATCTGTCCCAATTTGCGCTGCATGCCCGCGCCATCCTTGGCTTACCGATACCCAATATTCACTTCCATGGCCCGAGCGCATCCAGCGTCATTCTGGTTGAAGGCGAATCAAAAGATACCCGATTTAGCGGCCTGGAAGAAGTATTAGCGACACCGGACACTCAATTACGCTTGTTCGGCAAACCGGAAGTATCCGGACAGCGTCGGATGGGAGTTGTATTAGCAAGATCTGACTCCGCTGAAAATGCCGTTAGCATTGCCAAAAACGCGGCCAGCAAAATAAAGATTACGCTGTAAACAACGAGCGATAACAGTACAGGTTAAGTTAGCCTAATTAGGCTACTACAACTAAGCGGCCTGTGCTGTTTATGCACGGCGAGCACTCAACAACCTAAAAATCACTTCTGCTCACGTACCCAATCGAGCCTGATCAAAGGAGTGTGTTAAGGCACAGTTATATCAGTACCTAACGCGTACCAGAGCCGGTTTAGCTGCTGATTAATCCGTTGTGCGATCTTGATTGCGTGATCAAACGTTTTTACATCAATATGTCTGAAAGCAGGTAATGCCTCCACTGCCTGTAATGGTGTTGAAAACTCTGTCACCAATGCTGCCGCATCCAGCCAAGGGGAACCCAGCCCGGCGTATTCCCAATCAATAACAACCAGTTGCCCGGCACTGCTGAGTAAATTGCCTTTATGTAAGTCATGATGCACCAGGCAAGCGTCAACCCCGGCGGTATCCTTGAGCTCAAACATTAGCGCGCGGATAGAATCGAGTAACATCTGCGCCTGCGATGCCTTACCCAGTTCATCAATTTTTTGCTGATATGCATTCCATAACGCTGAATAATCACACAGCGGCAGGTCTTTTATCTGCTGACATTCAAAAATGCAGTTTAAGATCTGGTCATGCAGATCGCCTATGGGCGCGTCACCCAGTGCGGCATAGCGCTTCATTAGCAACCAGCCCGGCTGATGCTGATCTGGCATCTGCTGCTGCACAACATCAGGCGCCCATGCTTTAGCGTCGATAAGATGAAGGACTTTTTCCTCTCGCTGCCGGCACACACCCAGCACCTGTTGTTCAGTGTTCAGGCGCAATATAACCGACTGGTCCTGATAGCACCCGCTATACAGTTGATTAGTTGTGCCGCTATGCTGCAAAAGCTGCCATTGCACGTCTGCAGACAATTGCATATTTACATTTTCAAGCAACGGGTTGTGTTTCAAAAGTCACCCTGGTCATTAGCGGGAGGTTAGAGATATGTTATATTAACGTTTGTTATCGGGGCGTTGGCCTGATTGTCTTACTTAGACTTAGCTTACTCTTAACTTTCTCTTAACTGTAAGTGTACCCGTCGAACCTGATCCAGTTAATACTGGCGCAGAGAATAAAGGAAAAAATGAAAAAGCTATTCTCGCCACTCGCTGCCTGCATGCTGGCAACTTCGGCACACGCCGCAGATCTGACTGTTTATACCTACGACTCTTTTGTTTCTGAGTGGGGCCCCGGCCCTCAGCTTGAATCGGCATTTGAAGCGCAATGCCAGTGTGATCTGGAGTTTATTGCGGTCGATGACGGGATCAGTATTCTGAATCGCCTGCGCATCGAGAAGGATAAAACCAAAGCCGATGTATTGCTTGGCTTGGATGATTCGCTCACAGAAGTCACTCGCCGCGAGTCTCTGGTTCAGCCGCACAATGTAGCGCTGGACGGACTAAAAGCAGAGTTACAATGGCAGGATCAGGATTTCCTCCCCTACGACTATGGTTTTTTCTCCTTCATTTACAATACCGAGAACGTAGCAGATCCGGTTACTTCATTAAAAGAGCTGGTCGAATCTGACGCATCCGTTATTTATCAGGACCCACGTACCAGCACACCCGGGCAAGGACTGCTGCTGTGGGTTAAAGCCGTTTATGGTAACCAGGCACCAGCAGCATGGAAACAACTCTCCACCCACACCGTCACTGTGACTAAAGGCTGGTGGGAAGCATATAGCATGTTCCTGGAAGACGATGCCGACTACGTACTCAGCTACAACACATCACCGGCGTACCATGTGATAGCGGAAGAGAAACAACAATATAAAGCGGCGTTGTTTTCTGAAGGGCATATAGCCCAGATTGAAGTGGCCGCCATCTCTAAATATTCAGACAATCCTGAACTGGCGAATGAGTTCCTCAGTTTTCTGATTTCTCCTCAAGCGCAAACACTTATTCCAGTCACTAACTGGATGCTGCCAGTCGTCGACAATATTGAGTTGCCTGAGGTTTTCGATCACTTGATTCAACCAACACGAATCGGATTTACGCCCAAGCAGGTTGCTCGGCAGCGTAAAGTCTGGCTGCGTGAATGGCGGTCCTCTGCAAATTGATGCGTTTACACTGGCTCGCCTATCCTCTGATACTATCCTTAACCAGTCTTTCATTTTACGGACTGATCAGTTTTGGAGACGAGGGATTCGATACTGCCTTATTACAGGATAGTTACTTTTATTCCATTCTCGGTTTCACACTTAAACAGGCATTACTCAGCGCCCTTCTGTCGGTTGGTTTAGCCATTCCTATCGCTCGCACGCTTTACTTTTTTCCTGACCTGCCCGCTAAAAAGCTATTTCTGACGTTTTGCCTGCTCTGTTTCGTAACGCCTACGCTTATCGTTATTACCGGTCTGGTCGCATTGCTCGGCCGTTCTGGTTTTATGACCCCTTGGCTGGATAGTTTTTGTAACACCTTTATGGACAGCAGCTGGAACCTTTACGGCTTGCCCGGCATTTTGATTGCGCATATTTTCATGAATATGCCGTTAGCCGTGCGCATTATCTATCTGCAACTTCAGACTATTCCTGATAACAGCTGGAAACTCGCCAGCCAGTTAAAGCTGAATCAAGGACAGCGCTTTCGTTTGATTGAATGGCCGGTACTGCGAAGTAGCGGTCTGCTGTTGCTGTGTTTTATTTTTGTACTCTGCTTTAACAGCTTTGCTGTGGTCCTGGCGCTGGGCGGCGGGCCTCAGTCCACAACATTAGAAGTCGCCATCTACCAGGCGCTTAAATATGACTTTAATATTCCTGAAGCTCTGACGCTGGCCTGGACACAGCTACTTGTCGCTGGCGGGCTGTATTGGCTGATTACACGGGCGGGAGGGCTATCCTGGCAAAGTGTTGAATCCAATCAATATCTTTGGCGACCAAAGCACAATCCGGCCTCAACACGTCGGGCAATGATCATTTATGCTTTATCCTGGTGTGTTTTATTGCTTCCTTATCTATCCCTGCTTCCCGGATTATTCAATAGCGAACTCGCAGGTAAAGATATAAGAGCTATAGGACACTCGGCTCTTATTAGTGTGGCACTGGCGGTTATCACCGCGCTTCTCGCCATGGCTGTCGCCTTTGCCTTGTTGCAACCCATAAGACAAGCAGCACTCGGTGGATACGTTAAACGTATGTGGCTTTACGAAAGCATGGCCACGCATGCTCTGGTCGCACCGGCCATGGTACTTTCTGTCGGTCTGTTTGTTTATCTGCTACCACGCATAGATCTGGAAAGGTGGGGCATTATTTTCGTCGTGATTCTCAACACCGCGCTGGTTATCCCCTTTGCCGTGCAAAAGCTCAAACCACGACTGCTGCAATTTGATCAACAGTACAACCGACTGGCGCGTTCGTTAAAACTGACACGGGGTACACGTTGGCAGATTGAATGGCCGTTCATTCAAGAGATCTATCTCGCTACATTAGGCTTAGTGCTGGTACTGGCCATGGGGGATGTGGCTATTTTTTCTATCTTCGGCACACCTGAATGGACGACACTGCCCTGGTTAATTTATGGCTATGCCAGCAGTTATCGAATCACTGAAGCCAGTACTGCTTCATTTATTCTCTTAGCACTATGTGCGTCTTTCCTGTTTCTATTAGAAAAATACACAGTCAGCCGCCCCACGCCGATAGAAAATAAAACACCAGGCCGCCAGCCTCAATATGAAGGCAATACCCATGCTTAACATTGAAAATTTACAGCTGACGCTAGACGACTGGCCACTGCGCTATCAGATGCAGATAGACACAGGCGAAATCGTCGCTATACAAGGCATCAGCGGTGTAGGAAAAACCACCTTACTCAACCTGATCGGCGGATACCTGATGGCTGATTCAGGGACGGTTAAATGGAACCAGCAGCCGATCAATAGCCTGTCCGTAGAAAAACGCCCGGTGAGCATGCTGTTCCAGGATCACAATCTATTTGAGCATATCAGCGTATTGGATAATCTATGCCTTGGATTTTCGGCCACTGCGCCTGTCGAGGCCATCATGGATGCGGCACGACACTTAGGGGTGGATGAACAGCTGGCAAAGAAACCAGCGACGCTGTCTGGCGGACAACGCCAGCGCATCGCGTTGATTCGCACACTGTTACGCCCCGAACCCATTGTGTTGCTCGACGAGCCTTTTGCAGAGCTGGACCCAGCGACCCGGGAAAAGGCCGCATTATGGACAAGAGCACAAGCAAAATCGGCAGGTAAAACCGTATTACTGGTCACCCACCAGAATGAAGATGTTGAGCGCGTTGCAGACCGCAAGATTATTCTGAACCCGCTGACAAATCAGAGACCCGCCTGAACTTTCCAATGTACGGTTTCACCGGCAAAGAAAGGCACAATCGGCTTTCCGTTAGGCAGGATAATCTCAGCAGGAATAGTCCAGTCTTCACGCACCAGCGTTATACTGCCCGTATTGCGCGGTAAACCATAGAAGTCAGCCCCATAATGGCTGGCAAAACCCTCCAGCTTATCCAGCGCATCTAATTCTTCAAACACATGAGCATACAGTTCTATTGCGCTCCAGGCGCTGTAACAACCCGCACATCCGCAAGCATTTTCTTTGGCTTCTTTGGCATGCGGCGCCGAGTCTGTTCCTAAGAAAAACTTAGCAGAGCCTGATTTCACGACATCACGCAAAGCCGCCTGATGCGTATTACGTTTTAATACCGGCAAACAGAAGTTGTGCGGACGCACACCACCCACTAACAGATCATTTCGATTCAACAACAGATGTTGCGGGGTAATAGTGGCCGCTACCTTATCAGAAGCCTGCGATACAAACTGAGCGGCTTCAGAAGTAGTAATGTGCTCAAACACCACTTTAAGGTCAGGGAAGCGCTCCACAATAGGCACTAGCTTCTGATCAATAAATACTTTTTCCCGATCAAAGATATCGATATGCTGATCCGTCACTTCACCGTGAACCAGCAGCAACATGCCCTGCTGCTGCATCACTTCAAAGACAGGATATAAGGCTTCCAGCTGACTGACAGCCGCCGCCGAATTAGTCGTAGCGCCTGCAGGGTACATTTTAGCCGCAACAGCACCGGCGGCTTTCGCTGCAATAATATCCTCAGCTGATGTCTGATTAGTCAGAAACAGTGTCATCAGCGGTTCAAAATCACTACCTTCAGGACGAGCATCAAGAATACGCTGACGATAGGCGATCAACATATCAGCATTGACAACCGGTGGCACCAGATTAGGCATCACAATTGCCCGATGAAAGCATCGCGCGGTTGCCGCCACTGTTTCTGCCAGCATATCTCCATCACGCAGATGTAAATGCCAATCATCCGGAGTTTGTATCGTTAATGTCGCCATACCCTACCTGCTTATCGATTTTTTGTGGATTAATATTATACCGCAGAATTCAAAGAGAGTGGATTCAGTCGACTCATCAGGCGGCTTCAGATTTGACGAACTGATTTACTAATGCAAAAAGCAGGCAAAATAAAACCCGCCGAAGCGGGTTCAAGATACAGCCTGTGCAGCGCTACAGATCAGACTTCCTGACTGCGCAGGTAATCATCATACGTACCACGGAAATCAACAATACCTGTCGGTGTTAATTCAAGAATACGGGTTGCCAATGAGGATACAAATTCACGGTCGTGACTGACGAAAACCAAGGTTCCAGGATAGTTCTCAAGTGCCAGGTTCAATGACTCTATCGACTCCATATCCAAATGGTTAGTTGGCTCATCCATTAGCATAATATTAGGACGCGTCAGCATCAGCTTACCGAATAGCATGCGGCCCTGCTCACCACCGGATATCACTTTAACGGACTTATCGATCTCTTTCTGAGAAAATAACAAACGCCCTAAAGTGCCGCGAATCACTTGTTCATCATCGCCTTCCTGACCCCAGCCACCCATCCACTCAAGAAGCGTTTTTTCTTCTTTAAAATCAGATGCGTGATCCTGAGCATAGTAGCCTATATCTGAATTTTCGGACCACTTGATCTCACCAGCGGTAGGTGCGGTATCACCAACAAGACATTTCAGCAGTGTGGTTTTACCGATGCCGTTTGGCCCGATAATGGCAACACGCTCACCTACCTCAACCATTAAATTAAGACCTGAAAAAAGTTCTTTATCGAAACGCTTTTTCAGCCCTTCCACTTCCAGCGCCAGACGGTGCAGCTTTTTACTTTGTTCGAAGCGGATAAACGGATTTTGACGGCTGGATGGTTTTACATCTTCCAACTGAATTTTATCAATCTGCTTAGCACGAGAAGTCGCTTGTTTAGATTTAGAAGCATTCGCTGAGAAGCGGCTGACAAAGGCTTTCAGATCAGAAATTTGTGCTTTTTTCTTCGCATTGTCAGATAACAAACGTTCACGCGCCTGGGTCGCCGCCGTCATATATTCATCATAAGAACCAGGATATAGACGCAAGGTTCCGTAATCCAGATCAGCCATATGCGTACACACACTATTCAGAAAGTGACGGTCATGCGAGATAATAATCATGGTGCAATTACGTTCATTCAATACGCTTTCTAACCAGCGGATAGTATTGATATCCAAGTTGTTGGTGGGCTCATCCAACAACATAATATCCGGTTCAGAAAACAGAACCTGAGCAAGCAATACACGCAACTTCCAACCCGGTGCGACTTCACTCATTAAGCCATAATGCTGTTCAATAGGAATACCGACCCCCAGCAACAGCTCGCCTGCGCGAGACTCTGCGGTATAACCATCCATCTCTGCAAATTCAGCTTCAAGTTCGCCGGCACGCATGCCATCTTCTTCGCTCATATCCGGATTAGCATAGATAGCATCACGCTCGGACTTAATGTCCCAGAGCTCTTTATGACCCATAATCACAGCATCAATGACACTGAACTCTTCGTATGCAAACTGATCCTGCGCCAATTTACCAATACGTTCGCCAGGCTCTTTTGATACCGTCCCGGAAGAAGGCTCAAGGTCATTACCCAGAATCTTCATAAAGGTAGATTTACCGCAACCATTGGCACCGATTAAACCATAACGGTTACCTTCGCCAAATTTTACAGAAATATTTTCGAAAAGCGGCTTGGCGCCAAATTGAATGGTGATGTTCGCGGTTGTAAGCAATGTTCTATTCCGAATTAAAAAACTAATAAGAGCGGCTTCGCCGTAAAAACGAACGAAACGAAACGCAGACGAAAAAATGGCGCATAGTATGCCATAAATCCATTGAAACGGGTTAACCTGACAGCAGACTATCTTGTGTGATATTTTTGCTGACACATTAAAAAAGGGCGAAACCGTTAGATTTCACCCTTTTTCATCCCTCTGCAGGGACTCAGTTATAACCTAATCCATAAAGGACTGGCTATTCGCTGCTCTACTTATAGAGGAACGATGTTCTCAGCCTGAGGACCTTTCTGACCCTGAGTAACTGTGAACTGAACTTTCTGACCTTCAGCAAGAGTTTTGAAGCCTGAAGTAGAAATAGCGCTGAAATGAGCGAAAACGTCTGGACCAGATTCTTGCTCGATAAAGCCAAAACCTTTAGATTCGTTGAACCATTTTACAGTACCAGTAGTTGTATTAGACATATTAATTTCCTGTTAAATCAAGAGTAATTGAAGCCTTAAAATAAGGCGGGTTATGCTGGAAGTCTTGCTATTACTTATGAAAACAGGACGTAAATTTAAAAATCTAACATCAAATTGGCATGCATAAATATAGGACGTACTTTCAAGCTGGGATCATTATATACCCCTATCTTTCACTGTCAACAGCTATTTATACATCTTTTTTATTTGTTTGCTGTTTGTGAATGTCTAAAAGAAACAATTGGATAGCTCTCACGGAGTGTGCTCGTTCGCAATCTCATGTGTACACAAGAAGTCGATAGCCACGATGATCGCTCCCTGCGGCAAAATCCCGACCTTAGCATTGGCAATAGTTTCATGGCATCCGCGCTATTAGGCCGATGAAACAGATCACAAGCGGACACTGTCACTTGATAGATATCAATGGGAAAAAGGGAGCGATGCTCTACTATCAGGCATCGATTAAGGAGCCCCTCATGACCGCTTTCACTCTGCCTGACTTTGCGCCGTTTCGGCTGCTAAAATCACTACCCACAGCCAATATTGCAAAATTCATTCGCTTTACAGAACCTAAACTTCCTTTTCCCATCAGAAAAAAAGCAGCAGAGCAGCTTCTGAACTACCTGTTCAGAGAGCAACTTCAGGATGATGAGTTCTATTTTCTGGAACGACAGGAGCTGGGCTTAGAGGTACGAGACTTAGGCATTCAGGTTGCGTTTACCTGCCAGAACGAAAAACTGATCGTACTTCCTGCTCAACAACCTGACGCCTGGATCAGAGGTGATACAACAGACTTTATAAAGATGGCCTCTCAGGAAGTTGATCCTGACACGTTGTTTTTCCAGCGACGATTAGTTATCGAGGGTAATACTGAACTAAGTCTGGCAATAAAAAACCTAATGGACGGTGTTGACTGGAGTGAGATGCCTGCGCTGTTCCAACGCAGCATTCAACTGGTACAGCGGGTTGTAAACTAGTGATACAAGAGAATGAGCTGAGCCAATATCCCAGCGTATTCTCTTCAGTATCAGCCAATATTCTTAACTAACAGTATTCGCCAGCATGTTTAACCAGCACTGCTATCCATGACTATTATGCAGCACTCTGACGCAAGTCAGTTGGCTAATAGACCCGGCAAAATAGCCCATTAAGAAGCCTAATCCAGCCATTTCATTCCGGGCTGGCCATACCAATACCCATTACACTGAGATTGATTTAACAGAGGAATCATCGCTGATGAAGACTCATCTAAGCGATCAGTAAAACGCTGTATCACTTCCGCCATTCTTTCTCGCTGCGGACTCAGGCGTACCAGATTAACACCTATTTGACGCATCCGTTGTAGCTCATTTTCGAGATTATAGTGCTCGCCCGAT
>NZ_JBFIIH010000110.1:0-14451 GCF_041601355.1 Neptunomonas sp. | reverse complement strand
TCAATCTGTTCGCTAGGTTGCTTATCCTGATAAAGCTTTTGTAGCTTCGTCCTGACAAGCGCCCACACGAATTATCTGACCAATCTGTTAAAGAGCGCTTGAACGTGTCGTTCAAGTGAGGCGCATATTCTACCGAACGCCCCGCTGAAGTCAATCTTTATTTTGCACCTTTTTTCAACATCTTCCGGCTGCAAATCCCGACTCCAACTACCCGCAGATAATGCTTAAATAATGTTAATTATCAAGGCGTTATCTACCAGCATCCTCCCCTCTCAATGCTGCTTTTTGGCAGCCTCCTTGGGAAGAGGTGCGCATTCTACAGACTCCCCGAAAGGAGTCAACAGCCATACCTTAAAAAAGTGAAAATTATTAGAAAAAGACACTAAAAACAACAAAGGCGCCACTCGGGCGCCTTTGATTAATCACATGAACTACTTAATCTGAAATATCAGCCAATAAGCTTTCTACTTACAAATAGAATAGATGATGCTTTTTCTTACCCAGCTTAACCAGGAAGTACTTCTGGTGAATACTGGCAGAGGGACTAAAAACGTCTACTCCCTTGTTATTATGCTCTAAACCTATAACAACGCCATTAACGGTAACAGCACTTCGCTGCAAAGCATCTTTTACCTGCTTACCATTCCCCATATCTGCTTCGGATAACAAAGACGTCAGCAAACCACCTGCCAACACCTCAGGATCGAGTGCTGACGAAGGCAAACCATCTTGCTTCAATTGCACAAAATCGCCTTCGCTCAGATCGTTCAAATTACCACTAAACAACGCCTCTGTAATACGCTGCGCAGCCACTAACCCTTCATCTCCATGCACCAGCTTGGTCACTTCACGCGCTAGTATCGCTTGCGCCTCTGGTCGACCCTGGCGCGCTTTGTCATCCGCTTCGATCTGATCGATATCAGCAACATCTAAAAATGTGAAGTATTTAAGAAACCGGTACGCATCGGCATCGGCGACCTGCAGCCAGAATTGATAGAAAGCATAAGGCGAGGTTCTGTCTGCAGATAACCAAATGGTCCCTGTTTCTGTTTTACCAAACTTAGTGCCGTCGGACTTTGTAACCAATGGCAAGGTAAGGCCATACGCTCTATTACCGTTCATTCGGCGCGTTAGCTCAGTACCGCCGGTAATGTTACCCCATTGATCGGATCCACCAATCTGCAATGTACAGTCATGACTTTTATTCAATTGCTGAAAATCAAATGACTGTAAGATCATATAGGTAAATTCGGTATACGAAATCCCATCACCTTCCCGATCGATCCGCTGTTTCACTGATTCTTTTGCGATCATTTGATTGACAGAAAAGTGCTTACCCACATCCCGCAAAAAAGTCAGCACATCCAGGTCGCGTGTCCAGTCCAGATTATTCACAACGACCGCACTGTTTTCTCCACAATCAAAATCAACAAATGCACTGACCTGAGCCTTTATCTTTTCTACCCAACCAGCGACGGTTTCATCATCATTAAGCTTCCGCTCCTGAGCTTTAAAACTAGGATCACCAATCAAGCCCGTTGCACCACCCACCAATGCCAGTGGTTTATGCCCGTATTGCTGAAACCGCTTTAATGTTAACAGAGGCACCAAACTGCCGATATGAAGACTGTCGGCGGTCGGATCAAAACCGCAATAAAGTGTTACACTGTTTTCATTAAGGTGATTTTCAAGCTCCTCTTCGCTGGTCATCTGAGCCACTAAGCCCCGTGCTTTAAAATCCTGTAACAGTGTTAACTCGCTCATCTCGGATCATTACCTGTAAAAAATATTTCGAATAAATTAATGAATGCGATATTCTACCCATAGCGAGAGTTTTGAACAAATTTCAATTTCAGCTGTCAATATTCCAACTTTTTCGCCGATACTTCTCTAATGAAGTGTCGTACATGATTGTTTTATCTTTATTATTTATCATTACGATGATTGCAGGTACCGGGCATGCCAACTTTTTTACCCAAAATTAAACACCGTTTCCCAACCGTTCACTTAGTTGCAGTAAGTATTGCCGGTGTCATTTTAGGTACGACCTTACTTTTTTTGCCCTCTGAAGAAGTCTCCGCCACTAAAGCAAGCACCTCTATCGCTGACTCAGCAAAAAACGTGGCGAATTTAGCCAATGCAGACCAAACCGCCGAAAGAATAAGCAATGAGCTGACACTAAATCTGCCGCAAGCGGCTCTGGCGCCTGCCCCGTCATCCGGACACAATGAAACTTCAACAACAACGACAACACCAACACCAGCCCAAGCTCCTGATGAGAATTGGGTGTCCTACTCTGTTCAAAAAAATGACAACCTGACTTCACTCTTCAAACGTGCCGGCCTGGATGCCCGTGATGTTTACAATATTAGCCAGGCAACGCTTGAAGGCAAAGAGCTGAATCGGCTCTACCCTGGAGAATCACTCTCCTTTCTTATTGAGGGCGCCGCCCTTAAAAAGCTCAAATATGCAGTTAGCCCGTTAAAAACAATTCTCATCGCGTCGATTAATAATGAATACGTCGTTAAAACCATTGAACGTACACCGGAAACACGCGAGCGTTATGTTGAAGGCATTATCGAAGACTCTTTATTCGCTGATGCAGAACGGGCTGGCTTATCAAACAACATGATTATGCGATTTGCTTCTATGTTTGGCTGGGATGTTGATTTCTCACAAGACATCCGCAAAGGTGATCGCTTCAAGGTTATATATAACGAGCAGTTTCTGGACGGAAAAAAGATCAAGGATGGCCATATTGTTGCGGCTCAGTTTATCAATGACGGGGAAAGCTTTACGGCCATTCGATATACCGACTCAGATGGAAGCAGCAGTTACTATACGCCTGATGGCCACAGTATGCGTAAAGCCTTCTTACGTATGCCTGTTGATTTTGCGCGAATCAGCTCCAGCTTTAATTTGAAACGCAAACACCCGGTGCTTAACAGAATACGCGCTCACAAAGGCGTAGATTATGCCGCATCAACAGGTACACCGATTAAAGCATCGGGCGACGGTAAAGTAATTTGGAAAGGCACTAAAGGCGGCTATGGTCGTGCCATTATTATTCAACATGGCAGCAATATCACTACGCTGTACGCACACATGTCCAAATACAACACAAAACTAGAACAAGGTAGCCGTGTTAAACAAGGACAGGTTATTGGCTACGTTGGTCAATCAGGACTCGCGTCTGGCCCGCATCTGCACTACGAATTCCGTGTTAATGGCACACACAAAAACCCGATGACCGTAAAATTCCCTCAGGCATCGCCCGTACCAAAAAAAGAACTTGCTGCTTTCCAACAAGTAGCGCTTCAGATGCAGACACAGCTTAAAACGTATGCAACGACACAATATGCCCGTGCGAATTAAGCAAATATGACGCCTGACATCTATATTGGTGTAATGTCCGGCACCAGCCTGGATGGCATTGATGTCGCAGCTATCCGCATAAATGATCAGTTTTCTTTTCTGGCGGCCGACTGCGTAAAGCTGCCTGATGACCTGCGCCAACAGATACTAATGCTGACACAACCGGGCAATAATGAAATTGAGCTAATGGGCCGGGTAGATAATGCTCTCGGAAAACTCTTCGCCGATGCCGTTAAACAGCTAATTCGCAATGCCGATATCGATCTAACGGCGATTGCTGCTGTTGGTTGTCATGGGCAAACTATTCGCCATCGCCCTGAAGCTGGATTCACACTACAAATCGGTGACCCAAACACGATAGCCGAACAGACAGGCTTTACGACTATTGCCGATTTCAGAAGGCGCGATCTAGCCAATGGAGGCCAGGGAGCACCACTCGTTCCGGCCTTTCATAACAAGATGTTTCGCTCTGTTAAAACCAATCGCGTGATCCTCAATATTGGCGGGATGGCCAATATCACAGTACTGCCAGCAAACCCCTCATCGTTGGTGACCGGCTTTGACACCGGCCCGGGCAATATTTTATCAGACGCCTGGATACACGAGCATTCTGGTGCCTCGTTCGATAAGGACGGAGACTGGGCACGCACCGGGGCCGTAAATCAGGAATTATTGAAGCACCTATTAAACCTGCCCTTCTTTTCCGAAGCCGCGCCCAAAAGCACAGGCCGGGAGCAGTTTCACATTGACTGGATAAAGCAGGTTATTCAAGAAAATAAATTGCAGGTAGTGGCGGCTGATGTCCAGGCGACGCTACTGGAACTGACTGCCCGCACAATTGCCGATGCCTTTAATGCGCAGCGCTTAGCAGACCCAGAACTCTATATTTGCGGCGGTGGAGTGCATAACAGCGCCTTGGTACAACGCCTGCACGAACTGACCAATGCTGTCCACATCGCTACAACAGAAGAACTAGGGCTGCATCCAGACTGGGTAGAAGCCTCTGCTTTTGCCTGGCTCGCACACCAGACGTTAAACCAGCTTACTGGCAATTTACCGAGCGTAACGGGTGCTGCGCATGAAAGAATATTGGGGGGGATTTACCAGGCGTAAGCAGCGAGTAATTAAGCACAGCGAGCTGCTGTGCCTAATACTCTGGCAAACAGAAATCAGATAGAAAAAGAAGAGCCACAACCACAAGTGGTCGTTGCATTGGGATTCTCAATCTTAAACTGGGAGCCTTGCAGCCCCTCTTGATAATCAACAATTGAGCCTTCCAGGTACTGCAAGCTCATCGGATCTACCACCATGACAACACCCTGATTTTCAATTTGGGTATCGTCATCCGCCGTTTCCTCATCAAAAGTAAAGCCATACGAAAAACCAGAACATCCACCGCCTGTAATGAATACACGCAATTTAAGATTTTCGTTCTGATCTTCTTCAATAAGACTTTTCACTTTTGCAGCAGCTGCATCTGTAAAGACCATTGCCGCACTTGATGCCACTGATTCTGTCATATCACTCTCTGTATCATTAGACCTAATGTGCCTATTCTCAATTAACCAAGTGTTTTAGTCAAGTATCAAGGCATCAGGCCGACAAATGATAAACCTGAGGTTTCTTTCAAACCGAACATAATATTCATGTTCTGAATCGCCTGCCCTGCCGCGCCCTTCACCAGATTATCGATAACAGATAACACCACCACAGTGTCATCATTCTGAGGCCGGAACACACTTATCCGGCAGGTATTTGCTCCTTTTACACTGCGTGTTTCAGGATGACTACCGGCAGGCATAACATCAACAAATGGCTCATCTTTGTAACGTTCTTCAAACAGCGCCTGCAAACCGTCCTTCGGATCTTTCAAGGTTGCATAAAGCGTTGAATGGATACCACGGATCATCGGCGTAAGGTGCGGCACAAAAGTTAACCCGACAGGACGCTGAGCAGCATTAGATAGCCCCTGACGGATTTCTGGTAAATGACGATGTCCGGCAACACCATAAGCTTTCATGCTTTCACTGGTCTCACACATGAGTGCGCCAACGCTAGCGCCACGGCCAGCACCGCTGACACCTGATTTACAGTCCGCAATCAGACGACGGTGATCAATCAGTTTGTTTTCCAACAGCGGTAAAAAGCCCAACTGCGTAGCGGTAGGATAGCAACCCGGGCATGCGATCAGCTGCGCATCTTTGATCTGTTCGCGATTCACTTCCGGCAAACCGTATACCGCCATTTCGACCAGATCAGGGCAGGTATGCTCAAGCTTGTACCATTGGGTCCAAAGCTCCACATCTTTAATCCGGAAGTCAGCACCCAAATCAATAATCCGCACGCCGCGCTCTACTAACTCGGGCGCCATACTCATAGCCACACCATGAGGCGTAGCAAAAAACACCACATCACAGGCCGATAGTGCGTCTACATCCGGCACGCTAAAGCGTAAATCATAATGCCCACGCAGGTTTGGGAACATGTCAGCCACATGTATACCTTCTTCCGAACGTGAAGTGATCACTTTGACGTCCACATCAGGATGATTGGCCAGTAGTCTCAAAAGCTCTACACCGGTATACCCTGTTCCACCTACGATACCTACATTAATCACTTTAACCTCTCATCGGGCTGTAAAAACTGGTAACTTATAATACCGATCAGGAACCGTAAAAACTATCAGCCGTTGGTTAAAATTACTGAATGCAAAAACACCACCTATCACTGCAATATTTCCGCGAACGACTGGCACACTATGATGCACTGCCTCAACTTGTCATTCTGGGGCTGCTATCAGGCATAATGACCGGACTGTTGATGGTTCTATTTCGTCTCGCGGTTGAGTTACCGCTAACGTTTTGGTTAGGGCACCCTGATGACTTTGAAAGCCTGTCCTCGCTGGAACACTTCATCTGGCCGGTTATTGGCAGTGTTGTGCTGATACTGATTTTTTACCTGTGGCCAGCGGCGGCCAAACAGGTCGGCATGGTCAACCTCTTTGAGCGCCTGTCCTATTATCAAGGCAGTATTCCCGGAAAAAGCCTGGTACTGCAGTTTGTCTCAGCCACTGTCGCGTTAGTCAGTGGTCATTCGGTTGGCCGTGAAGGTCCCGCCATTTTTCTCGGTGCTGCCTGTAGCAGTCTGCTAGGACAGCAACTCCGCTTACCGAATAACTCTTTACGCTTATTGATCGGATGTGGCGCTGCAGCAGCCATTTCTGCTGCCTTTAACACACCGCTGGCAGGCGTGATTTTCGCCATGGAAGTGATACTGCTGGAATATACCCTGATCGGTTTTACACCGGTTATTGTCGCCGCCGTATCAGCCGATTTGGTAATGCGCGGCATTCTGGGGCATAACAACGCTTTCGATGTCCCGTTATTTAAGATTGGCACCCTGGCAGAGATCCCCTGGGTGATGTTGCTGGGTGTGGTGGTTGGGTTATGTGCCGCCGCTTTCAATCACACCATGCTACAGGCCTACAAACTCGCTAAATGGCCGGTTGGTGTGCGCTTTCTGCTGGCGGGCGTATTAACCGGCGCGGCAGCCATCGTCTACCCACAAATAATGGGTGTAGGCTACGATACTATTTCAGAAGCGCTCTGGGGACGGTTAGAGCTTCAACTATTACTCGGGTTGTTATTGGCTAAACTGCTAATCACCCCATTCATTCTGGGTTTAGGTATTCCCGCGGGTCTTATCGGCCCTACCCTGTTTATAGGTGCCATTATAGGAAGCATCTTTGGCATCATTGGCGGTTGGTTCAGCGATATGTCTGTTTCACATATTGGCCTGTATGCCATGTTAGGCATGGGCGCAATGATGGGCGCGGTGCTGAATGCCCCACTCGCTGCATTGGTGGCGCTACTAGAGCTTACCGGCAACCCGAATATCATTTTCCCAGGAATGATCGCTGTTGTTATCAGCAACCTGACGGTTCGTTATTTTTTCAACTTACCCTCTATTTTCCTTTCTTCTTTACAGGCCCAGGGCCTTGATTATCGGCAGGAACCGATCGCTCAGGCATTATCTCGCGCGGCAGTAGCGAGCCTGATGGATCGCAGCTTCATTACAACAGATCATCTGATTAACCTTGCTTCTGCTGAAGCACTGTTAGCAGGAAAGCCTCACTGGATTCTCTTACAAGAACCAGAGCAAACAGCCAAGTCCCTGATGCTACCCAATGATCTGCAGAGCTATCTTGCTCGTGATGAAAAACCTGAACCGATTAACCTCCTGGAAATCCCGGCCGAGCGATTCGATATTGTTACACTCAGCTTCAGAGCGACATTGTACGAAGCTTTGCAAAAAATGAATGAACAGCATATCAACAATCTCTGCGTTACCAGCAACCAAGGCGAGATCATGGGCATACTGACGCGAGCACAGATTGAATATTACTACACACACAAGCAGACACTATGAATCGACTATACGGCCTGTATGCCATCACAGATAACATTCTGATGCCTGATGATCAGACATTACTTTCACAGGTACACGCCGCCATCCTCGGCGGTGCCCGGGTGATTCAATACCGGGATAAAACCTCAGAGACCGAAAAGCGCTATCGGCAGGCATGTTTACTGAACGAACTCTGCCGCAAGCATCAGCGTACCTTTCTGATCAATGACGATGTGCAACTGGCTCAGCAATGTGGCGCGCATGGCGTACATATAGGACAAAAAGATTCGCCTATAGAAGAAGCACGGCAAGCATTGGGACGTAGCGCTATCATTGGAGTGACCTGTCACGATCAGCTATCACTGGCAACCAAGGCAGCCCTGGCCTGCGCAGACTACGTCGCTTTTGGTGCTTTTTACCCGTCTAAAACCAAACCTGATGCAAAACCAGCACCGCTGTCGCTGTTAACCGAAGCCAAATCAATACTCTCTTGCCCAATAGTGGCGATCGGGGGGATTACTGTGGATAATGCCAGCCAGACAATTACTGCAGGGGCCGACATGATTGCCGTCGTGCACTCACTCTTTGCCGCAGAATCAATCACACAGCAAGCTGAGGCGTTTGCCCTGGCTTTCAACTGGAATGAATAAAGAAGGTTCATCAGCATGTCACGTTCAGAAGATCTTTTTAAAGCAGCCCAAACTCACATCCCTGGCGGTGTAAATTCACCGGTTCGCGCCTTTAAAGGTGTGGGTGGTACGCCTGTATTTTTCAAAAAAGGGCAAGGCGCTTATCTTTTTGATGAAGATGATAATCAATATATCGATTATGTCGGCTCATGGGGCCCGATGATTCTGGGCCATGCCTTCCCTGATGTTATCAATGCTGTTCGCAGTGTATTAGATAACGGTTTAGGTTTTGGCGCGCCAACAGAGATCGAAACACAGATGGCCGATAAAGTCTGTGAAATGATGCCTTCTATTGAGATGATCCGCATGGTCAGTTCAGGCACAGAAGCCACCATGAGCGCCATTCGCCTGGCGCGTGGTTATACGGGTCGCGACAAAATCGTCAAGTTCGAGGGCTGCTATCACGGCCATTCTGACTCACTGCTGGTAAAAGCAGGTTCGGGTGCGTTAACACTGGGCGAACCAAACTCGCCGGGTGTACCTGCCTCAATTGCAGAACATACCATCACTCTGACATTCAACGACATCGACAATGTACGTCAGGCGTTTGCAGAAGTAGGTAACGAGATTGCCTGCATCATTGTTGAACCGGTTGCCGGCAACATGAACTGCATTCCACCCAAAGAAGGCTTCCTCGAAGGCTTACGTGAAATCTGTGACGAATACGGCAGCGTACTGATCTTTGATGAAGTGATGACCGGCTTTCGTGTCGCACTGGGCGGTGCTCAAGCCCATTACGGCATCAAACCCGACCTGACCACACTCGGCAAAGTCATTGGCGGCGGGCTACCAGTAGGCGCCTTTGGTGGTAAGCGGGAGATCATGGAACATATCGCACCTTTAGGGCCGGTTTATCAGGCGGGTACGCTTTCTGGTAACCCTTTGTCGATGAATGCCGGTTTAGCCATGCTGAATGCGCTCACATCCACACCGGGTATTCATGAGGGCCTTGCTGCCAAAACAGAATACCTGACAGAAGGTCTTAAAGCCGTCGCCCTCGCCAAAGGTATTCCATTCACCACCACCGCCGTCGGTGGCATGTTTGGTATATTCTTTACGGATCAGCCTGAAATCAGCAGTTTTGCACAAGCAACCGCCTGCGATACCGAGCGCTTCGGGCAGTTCTTCCAAGGCATGCTGAAGGAAGGCGTTTACCTTGCGCCATCGGCATACGAAACCGGCTTTATGTCAGCGGCTATCTCTGAAGAAGATCTGGATCGCACGATAGCTGCCGCTGGACGCGTGTTTGATACGTTTGCAGAAAAAGCATAAATAATGGACGTTATCGCTAATCTGGCACTCATACTGAGCTGCGTTTTTTACGCAGCCCAGTTGTTTCGCCAACCAGAAACGCTGACCGACAATAACAAAACACTGGTGCTGCTACTGTTATTATCCGTCTTATTTATAATAGCCGCCGCCGCCGGGCAACTGCTCATCAACCAACAAAACCCAGACTCACAAACCCTGCAACGCCTCCTCAGCAACATGAAAGACTATTTAGCGATTCCGCTGATTAGCTCACTCTTACTGGCCACCAGCTTTAACAAGTTTTGGTCACGCGTGGGCTGGGGGCGCTGGGTATTGGTACTGATTGCGCTGTTTGAATTAGCGCGTAGAGCCGAAGTCGGTCAACAGTACGCCATCATACTCGCCGGGTTCTCATCCGCAGCATTGCTGCTCGCCTTTGTTCGCTACACCCAGGCAAACATACGTCTGCCAGGATTAGTCGGCGCTGCATTCGCAAGCTTATCGATTGCTGTATACGGGACACTGTCTCTGCTGCCCGCGTATCAGAATGCAGCGCTCAGCAATGGCTTGCTGGCAATCAGCTTTGTGCCGTTAGCCTTAGCGACGAGAGAAATTATCTCATTGCATCAAAAGCAGGAGTTCTAAAGGCAAGCCAATAGGATTTCGTGCTGCTTAGTTAAGCATAGTGAGGATACGAATAAATCCCACAGATTAGTAATTGTGCTAGGGTATCGAGAAGTATAAGGATGTATTATGAGTAATGTAAATATTCGGCGAGCAGTCGAAAATATCAAATCTGGAGTTAATGTTTATACTCCGTTAGTTGAACTGGTTGTTAATGCCATTCAAGCCATTGAAATGGGTAATGCAGAAAATGGAAGGGTCGAGGTGCTCATCAAGCGCGCGCCTCAAATACAACTAGAATCTAGCGGCCTACCCGAAGTTACTGGCTTTACTGTAAAAGATAATGGCATTGGCTTTACCGACAAAAATAGAGAGTCATTTGATACTTTATATTCTGCTCATAAAATCGATATTGGCGGCAAAGGGTTTGGCCGTTTTACTTGTTTAAAATATTTTGACGATTTAGTTATTTCAAGCAATTACATCTCTGGTGATACCAAGTTCAACCGCTCATTTAAAATGGGAAAAAAGAACGACATTATAGAAAACGAAAAGGTTACCCCCACTGAATTTGAGCGTTCGGGCACAACAGCAGAATTAAAATCAAAAAAAGCCTCAAAATTTGGCGATAGAAAACACACAACCATCGCACGTACATTGTTTGAAAAACTACTCCCTTACTTTTGTACTGATGGCTACCAATGCCCTATTGTTGAGCTTAAAGACGAATTAGACGGCAACGTAATTACCTTAAATGAATTCTTAAAAAAGGAAGGTAGAGATTCAATCATAGAACTACCTACTTTTAATCAAGAATTTGAACTCACTGAAAACAATGGTGAACAACAAGCTTTTAGCGCTCGTGTATTTAAGTTTTATTCGCCTAAACAGCAAAAAAGCCAAGTTAATTTAGTTGCTCATAAGCGAACGGTTACTTCTACTCAAATTCAAAATTACATCCCTGAGTTTGCAGAAGAGTTTAGTGAAATTACTCCATCAGGTGCCACTCGTAACTTCATATTAAAAGTATATGTTTTCTCATCCTTCCTTGACGAACACGTGTCACTAGAGCGTGGCAACTTTGACTTTCATAAGGACAATGATCTGCAATACGGTATTTCACAATCTCAAATTGAAGAACAATCTGTAAAAACTGCACAGGAGGTTGTTAGCGAAGAAGTTAATGAACGAACAAGCAAAAAACAAAGGCTTGTTGTTGATTACATCAGTGAGGAAGCGCCATGGCACACTCAAATGCTAGAAACCATCGATCTATCAAACCTACCGATGAACCCATCAGAAGAACAAATAGAATTAACCTTTCAGAAAGCTAAATTCAACGTTGAAGACGAATTAAAAAAAGATGTAAAGGCAATGCTTGCATCAGAAGACAGCGGATCCTTACATGATAAAGCCACTGACATATTAGGTCGCATCTCTGAATCTAATAAAAATGACCTTGCACATTATGTTGCCTTAAGACGTAGCGTAATCGACATCTTCAAAAAAAGCTTAGAAGCAAATGATGACGGAAAATTTTCATCTGAAGGTGTTGTGCATGACATCATATTTCCTCGTAAAGGTGATTCAATTAAAACACCTTTTCGAGAGCACAATTTATGGCTTATCGATGAACGATTGAATTTCACTGAGTATCTATCATCAGACTTGCCACTTGAAGATCATTTATCTGATAGACCTGACTTACTAGCTTATGACAAGCGAGTGGTATTCAGGGGCGAAAACGAAGCGAGCAACCCAGTCATGGTATTTGAGTTCAAAAAGCCAAAACGTAATGACTTTGCTAACGCATCATCTAAAGATGACCCCGTAAAACAAATTATTCGTTATATACGAAAAATCAAAAGCGGTGACTTTGAAACACCTGAAGGCCGTGAAATCAATATCGAAAACAACACGCCTTTTTATGGTTACGTAGTCTGCGATTTTGATAAAAAAGTAAGAACTTGGTTAGAAGAAGAACATGATTTCACTCCAATGCCTGACCGCAAAGGCTACTTCAAATGGCACGCTAGCCTCAACTTATATATTGAAGTGCTAAGTTGGGACAAATTGTTAAAAGACGCAGACATGCGCAATAAAGTATTTTTCCATAAGCTAGGTATTAACTAGCTCGAGAACCCTACGGGAAAACCCAGAACGCCTCTGACTGACAGCGGAAAACTAGGTCAAAGAAGCGAGTACAGACATTCTGGTAGTCGAAATAGGTAACGCCGAGACTGGGTTCCTGATAAAACAACCTCCTGCGCTATCAGGCGGCTTGAAAAGGTTGATGAAGCACATAACTTTCATCCTGAACGATAACGGCCGAGCCTTGACTGGCGCCCAAAAAGGCCATTGAATTCACATTCAATGGCCTTTCTCAAATAGCCAGATTACAAAACATAGCCATTTTCACATCTTACTAATAACGCCTTGCAACACCAGAAGCTTTGTCTGCGCCTTCAAGATCACCGGCATCGGTGCGGATTGAGGCGATCAGCTGCCATAAACGGCGCAACTTGCTGTTCTGTCCTTGCGCAATCGCTACGCCTTTTAAGGCGACCTGTTCTGCCTGCAGAAACTCACCTAAACGACGGTGGGTATCGGCCAGCGAGTAGTAAACTTCCGGGTCTTTAGGAGAGATTCGCTGGGCACGTTGCAAGCTGGTTTGTGCGGAGCGTAATTCACCACTGTTGGTTTGCTGACGTGCGGTTTCCAGCAAAGCAACCACGGCAGAGTTGGGCTGTGACTGTAAAACCACTTTAGGTGCAACGGGCACCGAGGTCGAGGGCCCTACTGCCGTATCCCCTCGCTGTGTACGAAACACAGGCGTCGGAGCCACAGGCGTCACTGTCACACCGGTGGTGATATCCACAGGTGTTGCGATACCGTTGCTTTCCTGCTGAGAACGCGTCGTTGAGCGATCCTCAATCGGTGTGTTATATATGCCTTGAGTCGAACAGCCCGCCAATGTAACCAAGGCGCTCAAAGCGATCCATTTAATCTGTGTTGTAAAATTCATTACTACTCCTGTCTGAACCAACCCCGAAACCAGTTAAGTGGATTTGGTTCGTTATTTTGAACAGGTTCAACCCCACAATCAACTCGATACTGGGGTTTACTGCCATTTAAGAAAGGTACAGGGATCGCGCCCTGACAACGTTCATCCGACAAATAACCGGTTTCCTTATCCACCCAGAGGTATTCCACCCCTTCCGGAACAGGCGCTTGAAAAGGTTCCGATTTCTCGGCTTTCATAAATTCTGTCCATACTCTTAAGGCTCCACCTGAACCAGTGAACGGCAACGGGCTGTTATCATCACGCCCCAACCAGACAACGGCTAAACGGCTACCGGTAAAGCCGGCAAACCAGCTGTCGCGCTGATCGTTTGAGGTACCTGTTTTACCCGCAATGTTGAGATTAGACGGTAGTTGCGAATAGACATAACGGGCTGTACCTTCGCGCGCAACTTCCTGCATCGCGTATTGTAATAAGTGAATACTTTCTCCAGAGACCGCTTGCTTCACCTGAAACGGATAACGGGATAGTTCAGCGCCTTGGTTATCTGTCACCATACGAATAGCCCGTAGCGGCATCTGGAAGCCATTGGCAGCTATCGTCTGGTACATAGTGGCCACTTCTACTGCAGGTAGCCCCTGAGCCCCCAACAGCAGAGATGGATAGGCATCCATTTCACGACTGACACCTAATTTTTGTAATGTTTTTATGACGCTCTTAACCCCTAAGGCCATGCCGAGATTAGCTGTGGATAAGTTATAGGAGTTGGCTAATGCCTGATGTAAAGGCACTGTGCCATGAGCCGTTTTACCAAAATTTTGTGGCGTCCAGGTTTGCCCATTCGGCATTTTTACCGATATGGGCTCATCCTGTATCGGCGATACCAGCGTATATCCATTTTCAAGCGCGGTCAGATAAACGGCCGGCTTAACCAGTGAGCCGATCGGCCTTACTGAATCCAACGCGCGGTTAAAACCCTCATAACGAGTACTTTTTCCGCCAATAATACTCAGCACTTCACCGGTCTGCGGATCGGTAACCACCATGCTGCCTTCCAGATCGGTGGCACGCTTTCCATAACGT
>NZ_JBFIIH010000109.1:0-14482 GCF_041601355.1 Neptunomonas sp. | reverse complement strand
TGATGCTATCGATCCTTCGAGGGTTATCGGGCAGGTCATTACCGGTATTGGCTTTTTAGGGGCGGGAGTGATGCTGGCAAAAGATGGTGCCGTCGTCGGTGTGACGTCGGCTGCTACTATTTGGATGCTGGCCGCTATCGGGGTCATAATATCGTCCGGATACTTGTTCGCAGCGATCAAGATATCGATACTGGTCGTGGGGATTTTGTACGGAGTGGATTTACTGGAAGAGCATACTAAAGCCTTTAGTCGCGGTGTTCATGCGAAAGTGCGCGGATTCACGATAAAGCGATGAGGGCGTAATGAATGGGATTTGAAGCGGGCTTTGTTCAAAGCTCCGCTTCTGCGGTTCGCAATTTAATTCTGATCTTGTTATTTACGAATAATAACGGCCGTTCTTAGTCGTCCACGACCAAAAGCAGACATTTTTGCGAAATTCTCTCTGGCGATGGGAATATGCTGGCAATCGATCGGCAACTGATGTTTGTCGTCAGGATCGGGATCATGAACGTATAAGCAAATATCATCTACCGCCGTCACTGTCACCCAGTGGGGGGCTTTAAGTCCATCCATTCGATAGGTGCTGATTAAGACAAGCACAGCGTACCCTTCGGTTAGCCAATTCTGAATTTGATTCTGTGTCACGTCGGCAAAAACAGTGTTTACACCCTCTGCTTCAGCTTTGTGGTGAAATTGCTGATCGACAGCGGTCATGACCGCCTTTTTATGTTCAGAGCGAACACCTTCGATAAATAAAGGATGGCGTGAGTTAATATACGTCGTGGCCTCGAATCCTCGTCGATGAGCGGCTAGCGCAAGTCCCAAAGGGTGACAGCCGCCATGGCCGGAAGTCATAAAAATAGTCGTGGCTTCACGCCAGATATCCAGCTCCAGCTCCTGACTGAGTTTTACGTCTGCTTTCAGGCTAGCCATGCCCATCATTAAGGCCGCCGGGCCGCAGGTAAAATCGGTAGTTTGCTGATACCAGGGGGTGGGCTTGTAGGCTTGTGCTGATTGAATAAAACGAATGCGCTTTTGCATGCGCAATGCATCTGAGTGGTCTTCGTAATAGTCCGTATACTCATCAAAGCAGCGGTACCCTAAGCTTTCATAAAGCTTAATGGCACCGGTGTTTGATGTGGCAACTTCCAGGCGCATATAAAGTCTGCCGCGTGCTGCGGTATTCTTTTCTAATTCATCCATCAGCAGCCTGCCAACACCTTGCTGGCGTCCGCGCTTGGCGATGGCCAGTGAATAAAGGCGTGCCAGACGTGTTCCTTTATGTAGCAGTATCAGCCCGTAACCGATCAGGCCTTGTGCATCCTCTGCGACTAAAAACACACAATTAGTGGCTTTAAGCCAATGCTGAAAACGCCTCTTGCTGATCCTGTCGCCGGAAAAGCAGGTTTCTTCAATTTCAAGAAGCGCTGTCAGATCAGCCCCTTGTGCCTGACGAATATTCAATACACCCATCTCTTAGTCTTTCTTTTCAAAAAGGAAAGATCATACACCCCGCATAGTGCCAGCAATATGGGTATTACAATAAAAAGACGCTATTTCATATACATGTCGTTTACAGGGTATTTGCATGTTGCTTGTATGTCAGGTTATTGAGTCACTTCTTTCAGGAACTCAGAAAAACGTTGCCATGACTTTTTATCGGCATCTTCACGATATCGATCTGATCCAAAAACGGTAAACGCATGTGGAGCACCGCTGTAGGTGATCATCTCGTGGTTAATACCACTGCTTTCCAATTCATTCGTCAGAGCGGCAAATTGATCCATAGTGATCGCCGTGTCGGCACTGCCATGCATGATCAGCAGCTTGCCTTTAGTCTTGCTGTAATCTTGTCCTTCGGGTGTTGTGAGGCCACCATGAAAGGTGGCGAAGCCTTTTACATCGGCTCCTGAGCGTGCCATCTCAAGAACCGCGGCACCACCAAAACAATACCCCATCACCACCGTATTGCCGGTGTTAGCACCTTGTTCTTTTGCAACATCGAGTGCGCCATTCATCAGGCTGTTCATCTTGGTCCGGTCTTTATAAAGCTCGCCGGTATGCTGGCGTTTATCTTCCATTTTGGTGGGGCGAACACCGGCGCCGAACAGATCAGCGGCAAACACGCTATAACCCATTTCGGCCAGCATGTCGGCACGTTTAACTTCATAATCGGTTAAACCATCCCAGTCGTGTATAAGTAATACCAGTGGCGCATCCGCCGAAGGGCTCACGTAATAGCCTTGGTAGTCTTGATCGTTAATGGTATAGGTAACCTCTTTTCCCGCAGCATATGCTGCGCTGGATAAGCAAAAACTAAGTAAGGTGAATAGAAATATTTTCATGATACATCTCCTTGAATTGATCAGAAAAGACTCGATACTACAGAGCTTATTGGGATACTCGTTGAGCTAATACTACAGTGTTTATGATCGAAGTTTGATTATAGATCTATGTTAAATACGTAAGAAGCGCGTTAATCTACATCAAAATATACATGATTGTCCGAGGTTAATCATGCCCATTAAGCGACTGCGTTTTATTGTTTTTACTATTGTTGCTGCGAGTACGTTAGGGGCTTTCAGTAGCGCTGTATCAGCTATCAATTTGATTTCTCAGCCTGTCAAGTTGGCTGGGAATACTTATACAGTCAACGTACCGTCAGGTTATGTGTTCGAAGTGCTGACTACGGAAGTTGATTTGCCGCGAATGCTGACTTTTCATCCTGACGGCAGTTTATTTGCCGGATCGCGTTCCGGACGTGTGTATCGACTCCCTGCACCTTACCAGCATCCACAGGAGCTGCAGACACGGTTTATATATCCTCATAGCGTGGCGTTTCGAGATGATCGTATCTTTGTTGCCAGTACAGAAGGGCTGTATAGCGGTCACTATTCGCCATCAGAGCCACTGCTTATTCAGGACTTAGAAAAAGTAATGCCTTTACCGGTGGGTGGGCACAGTAGCCGGACGGTTAAAGTCGGCCCGGATAAGCGTGTCTATATGAGCTTGGGTATTAGTGGCAATTGCAGTGATGAATATCTAGGGCAAGGCTACTCAGCTAATAATCGTCGTGGTGGTGTGATGTTGCTGGATGAGCCTGTTGCATCAGGTTGGCAAGTCTATTCGAGTGGTTTGCGTAATCCGGTAGGGTTTGATTGGTCGCCGCATGATGGGGATATCTATGCCAGTAATAATGGCCCGGATCACTCGGGATATGAGCAGCCAGCGGAGCAGTTTGCGCATCTGCAACCCGGTTCTTTTCATGGTATGCCGTGGTATCAATATGATGGCGAACAGGTAACGCGGGATGACTGCCAATCAGGGACGCCTCCCCGTTCTATTGATGAAGTACAAAAGCCAGTAGCCACCTTTGCGGCACGTAGCGCGCCGATGGCGGTTGCTTTTGTTCCTGTAAGCAGTTCATTGACTGAATTATCAGGAAATGCGCTGGTGGCATTGCATGGCTCCTGGGCAACCCAGCGTGGGGGTGGCAGGGCCAGCCGTCGCCATCCAAAACTTGTCATGGTGCAATTTGATCAGGGAAAAGCGGTGGGGGTGGAAGATCTGTTAACAGGATTTCAATTGGATAATGGCAACCGTTGGGCAAGGCCTGTCGGTATTGCTATCGGGCCGGATAACGCTATCTACATCAGCAGTGATGGAGAGCCTTCCGCTATCTTCCGCTTACGACGACAGTAAGCAGGAGAGTGGTTTGCTGTTTAGCCAGGCTCTTACTTTGGATCTTACTCAGGCGCTTAGTCAGGTGCCTGCTCAGCAGTTGCCGTCAGTTGCACTGTGTCGGTTAAATATCACCGCTCTTAAATCTCACCGCTGCGAATACGTTCGCCGCGTGCACGCAGGTACTCAATCGTGAGCAGTAAGAGTCCTGAGATAACCACCAATAAGACAGCAACGGCCAGAATAGTCGGGTTAATCTGCTCACGTAGCCCGGAAAACATCTGGCGTGGGATAGTGCGCTGTTCTGGGCCCGCCAAAAACAGGATGACCACCACTTCATCAAAAGAGGTCACAAAAGCAAACAGCGCACCGGATATAACGCCGGGACGAATCAACGGCATGATGACATTGAAAAAAGTATAAACAGGGGGAGCACCCAACCCCAGCGATGCGCGCATCAACGAATAATCGAATCCGGATAAAGATGCATTAACCGTGATGATGACAAACGGTGTGCCTAACGCCGCGTGTGCAATAATCACCCCCAGATAACTGCCCGATAATCCCAGTTGTGTATAGAAGAAATACATCCCTGCCGCCGTAATGATCAAGGGTACTATCATCGGCGAGAGCAGCATCGCCATGATGGCGCGTTGAAACGGCATCACCGGATTGGATAAGCCGATGGCTGCAAAGGTGCCTAGCACGGTGGCGATAAGTGTGGCACATGCGCCAATGAAGAAGCTGTTTTTGATCGCTAACATCCACTTATCATCATTGAATATTTCAGCGTACCATTTCAGCGAATAAGCATCCGGGTCGAATGTCAGCATGCCTTCTGTGAAGGTGAAATAAGGCTCAGCGTTAAATGACAATGGGATAATCACCAAAATAGGTATCATCAGAAACGCCAGCACTGCCCACGCCGTGAGGCGTAATCCATGCATGCCTATTTTTTGCCAGATAGAGAAATATTTTGGGAATTTCATGGCATTACCCCAGTTTAATATTGCTGACCCCGACCAAACGATCGTAGACCCAGTAAAGGATAAGAATTAAAGCGAGTAGCAGCGACCCGAGTGCGGCGGCTAATTCCCAGTTGTTAGACGACTGCATATGAAAAGCAATAATGTTACTGATCATCTGGCCATCGGTACCGCCCACCAGGGCGGGAGTAATGTAATAGCCGATAGAAATAATAAACACCAGTAAGGCACCTGCGCTAAGCCCGGGTACTGTCATGGGTAAGTAAATGCGAATAAACGCCGGAATAGGTTTAGCACCCAGCGACATGGCTGCACGTAAATAGCTCGGATCAATACCCTTCATGACGCTATACAAAGGCAGGATCATGAAGGGCAGTAAAATATGTGTCATGGCGATGACCGTCGCGGACTGTGTGTAAAGCATCTCGATGGGGTCGGTTATCACATGAATGGCTTTGAGGAAGGTATTAACAACGCCGTTGGTTTGCAAGAGTGCGATCCATGATGTTGTGCGCACCAACAGAGAGGTCCAGAAAGGCAGCAAGACAAATACCATCAGCGTGTTGGCTGTTTTCGGCGACGCAGTAGCCAGATAATAAGACAGAGGGAAGCCAATGACAGCCGTTAAAAAGGTGATGATCAGGGCTATTTTCAGACTTTTAAGATAAAGTTGAATGTATACCTGAGTATCCCGGGCAACTATCTCGCCTGCCGCATTGCGATCTAAATCTAAGGCGGTGAGATAGGAGCTGCTGGTAAAGACCGCCCCGGAGACTTTCATCGCTCTCCAGATCTCAACCTCTTTCCATTGAGGCTTACTGGCGAGTAGGCGTGACGCTCCTTCGTTACGAAGTAGTTCTGTATCCAGTTTTTTAAACTTACGTGCTGTTGATTTAATCACGCTGGAGGTGCCAGGCATCGCGCGATTGATCTCTTCGCCGAGTTTCCCTGATTTGCGTGTCATTGCGAGTTGCTTTAATTCTACGGAAAAACGGTTAAGCACCGCGTCATCCGGGCGGGTATCAGTTGTTTCGTCCCAGCCGGATAGTGCGTCTAATGTGTCAGGTATTAATTGAGCAACCGTGGGGTGATAGACACTGCGATACAGCATAGTGCCGATCGGCGCTATAAAGGCAATCAAAACAAATAGCAGTAAAGGTGTCACAAAGGCAAACGCAATCACCTTGCGGCGTCGCTGCATTTTGCGGCTTTGTGCCATCTCCTCAGTGGTCAGCACTGATCGAACTTCCATATTGTTGTTCATACTCAGATCAGATTGAGACATAGGGTGGCCCTCTACATAGCAAACAAAAGCAAAGGCGTGAATCGAGTCTCTTCAGCTGATAAGCAGGTGTCTATCAGCCGAAGAGTCTATGGATTCAATAGCGTTTTAAAACAGTCTTATTTCAGCAGCCATTCGTTGAATTTTTCGCCTAAGGATTCGCCGTAGTCAGCCCAGAACTCACCAGATGCCTGTAAGCCTTCATCAAGATGCGCCGACGGTAATTTAGGGATAATAGCCGGATCTACATAGGCGTAAGACGACTGACGGGTAGGGCCGTAGGCCACTTCCTGCATACCACTCTCCGGCTTAGAGCTGGTGGCAAAGCGGATAAAGTCTTCTGCTAATGCTTTGTTTTTAGAGCCTTTTACAATAGCCCACACATCAAGATCATAGATGTGTCCATCCCAAACCATTTCAAACGGTTTTTTGTCACTCTGAATCGCATCGAAAATACGGCCATTAGCTGACTGCACCATCACCGCGCCACCGTCGTTCAGAAGCTGTGGAGCCTGAGACCAGCTATCAAACCAGACCAGATCATCTTTTATGCTATCCAGTTTGGCAAATGCCTGCTGTTGTCCTTCAGCGGTAGCCAGTCGATCATAAACCTGATCTTTTGGCACACCATCGGCGATCAGCGCCCATTCCATATTTACCTGAGGGCGTTTACGCAGCGCGCGCTTACCCGGGAATTGCTCAGTGTTGAAAAAATCATTGATCGTTGAAGGCTGGCCGCCTTTAATCGTGTCACTACTGTAAGCATATAAAACAGTCCAGACGATGTTGCCTACACCGCACTCGTTTGAAAGCGCCTGAGGAGAGAAATCCTCACTGGCGGCAACACCATCATCGCCCGGCGGTAATGTGTCATGTGGGAAAACTTCGAGCAAACCTTCTGAGCAGGCTCTTTCCAGGTCGATCACTTCGATATCAACAACATCCCAGAGAATGTTGCCACTCTCTACCTGTGCTTTGATTTCGGCGATACCACCGGAGTAGTTTTCAAAGAGTATCTTATGCCCCGTTTTCTCCATATACGGGTCGAGCATATGTTTCTGTTGTGCTGCTCCATAGGCGCCACCGAAGGACACAGCAGTGAACTGGTCGGCCATAGCAGGTACTGCTGCTGTGCACAGCGCGAGTGCCGCGCCGAATCGCTTGAGTGCTTTCATTTTTCCTTTTCCTCTTACGGTTTCTTGCAGTTTATTGCTTTTCGTTCTGTAGAGTGCGCGTTAATCCGAGCGATCTAATGCTAACCCTCCCGTTGTCGACCATGTGAGTTGTGTCATGGCACCGCGCTGTAAAACGGGAGCATGTTGATCGTTCAGTGTTTTAACCATCAGCTCGGTACCCGAACTGAGTTTAAAAAAGTAGCGAATGGAATCTCCAACATAAAGGCGTGTCATGAAGCTGGCTTGTATGCTGTTTTCCATGGAGTGCTTGCTGGCAATAAATAGATTCTCAGGTCGAATCGTAAGTGTGCAGGGGGCACCTTGCGCCGGGCAGTTCTTATTGCCGGTTGTGGCGAGTGTTCCATCGACGAGCTCCACTTGCGCTAAGCCATTTTCAATGCGTTTGACGGTGCCGGGTATACGGTTATTTTCACCAATAAAGTTAGCAACAAATGAATTGGCAGGCTGCTCGTAAAGCACCTCAGGTGCGGCACACTGCTCAACGATTCCGTCGTTAAACACGGCGACCCGGTCCGACATGGTAAGTGCTTCAGTCTGATCGTGAGTCACATAGATGGCCGTAAAGCCGAGATCTTCATGCAGACGTTTGATTTCAAACTGCATCTGCTCACGCAGGTTTTTGTCGAGCGCGCCCAGAGGCTCATCCATCAAGACAATGCTGGGTTCAAAAATAAGAGAGCGCGCCAGTGCCACCCTTTGCTTCTGCCCACCGGATAGCTGACCCGGATAGCGTTTGGCAAAATCATTCAGCTCAACCAAAGCCAGAGATTCTTTCACTCTGCGTTCAACTTCAGTAGCGGGAATTTTACGAACCTTCAAAGGGTAGGCAAGATTTTCGGCAATTGTCATGTGAGGAAAAAGCGCGTAATGCTGAAATACCATGCCTATATTACGGTGATAGGGTGCAATATCGGTAACCGGTTCACCGTTTACCAAAATACTGCCACTGGTAACATCCTCAAACCCTGCCAGCATCATTAAACAGGTGGTTTTACCAGAACCCGAAGGCCCCAGTAAGGTAACAAACTCCCCCTTTTTGATATCCAGATTGAAATCTTTTACAACAAGGATTCTCTGATCATAGCTCTTTTTTACATTAACAAATCGCACGTATTGGTCGTTCGTGGCATGGGAACTGTCAGCTGTGGAAGTATCAGTCATCTGGGTGTCGTCTCCATTATCGTTCTTTATGCCAGTGGGGAGATTACCTAAAACTCCTAAAGAGCATTTTTCCTTGATAAATTATGTTGGACTGATTTTGTAATGAGTTCAAGTGTTGCTTTTGATAAGAAAAAAAGCAGTGTTGTCTTTTGCTGTTGTGTAAACAACAGAGCTGTCCAACGGCACTATCGAAACATTTGAAACTCAATATTATTCATATTTTCAAGCAGTTAAATAATATTTTCTAACACACTATTAATGTTTTATCAGTTGCTTGAATGCAGGTCAATTTTTTTATTCAACCCGGAACCAGATTTTTTTTGAGGCCGGCTCTTGATGTTTTGGAGTAGATACAGATATTGTTGAGGAGTGAAAAATCCGCGTCACAGGCATAAAAAAGTCGCCCGGGATGTCTGCTTGTATGCGTGTTTGTCTCACCTGGTTATCTCTTACGCATAACCATCCACCGATTCAATTCTTCTATTCTAAAGCTTGAGATTGTTGCCGTGCCTTTAAGGGGCTGTTGTAGTTGGGCATTAAATTAGCGCTTCACTATCAATAACTGGTTAGTTTCCGGGCTTCGGCTCTTTTTCTCATCCGCTTGAACATCCAGCTTGCTAGTCTCCTGCGTTGGCGAGTTCTCTTCATTGCGGCGCAGCTTAAAGTCTATTCCGCTGACTCTATCTCCCTCTGCTGTAATGCTCACGCTTTCAGCGACCATCAATTCAAGTTTCAGGCGGCTTGTCTGCTCTAGTGATGGCTGTACTCTATACTCCCCGGGCAGGACACTACTGAACAAGTAGAAGCCGTCGAGGGCTGTCTTGGTTTCGGCCACGGTCTTGCCGTTTGTGTCGATTAGTTGCAACACTACATTGGACACAGACTTGGAATGCTTTCCCTCTGTCATATGTACTTTACCGTCTATTTGGCCTGTATAAGATACGGGAAAATCTACCAATAAAGTTCGTCCCGGACGGGGAGTTGTATTGATCCCCGGGCGGGTTGGCATCAGGTAGGGGTCTTCCAGGCTAACCAGGTCCAGTGCGATATCGACTGGGCGATAGCCCTTGTAGGAGGGTAAAAATAGAAGACCCTTTGCATTGGTCCCGGACTTATCACCGCCGGTATGTGCGATACGCACTCCTTCCAGTGGAGGCTCACCTTCGTCGTAACGGCCGTTGAGGTTCTCATCCATGAACACACGAGCGGAAATTCCGCCGCTGTCTGAGAGGTTACGGGACTGCATATGCCAGTCGCCGCTGCGTGGCTCCCTACCCAGGCCAAAACTCAGTGAGGCACCCAGAAAAGCGTCGCCATTGTCACTATAATTAGTGCTGAAGCCAAAGGTCAGATTCTGGAACAGCCGGTTAACACTAAAGCTATAATTGGTATCGTGGCTGGTTAAATTGTGGCCTGCACTGAAGCGGAATTTATTGCTATCCTGGTTCCAGTCAAGGGTTAGTCGTGCGGTGTCCAGTCCAGCAGTGGGGGCCAGGGTGTAATTGAGGCTAGCCCTGGCACGCAGGCTGTTCTTAAGCGCTGCGTTCATTAAGAAATTGCCTGTAGCTGATCTGTTGCTGCTAATGCCATCCTGCCTCGATTCGCTCCAGTCGAGGGTGTTTGTCAGCGATGCTCCCTTCAGATGTAGCGACAGGCGGTTACTCAGGCTCAGATCCTGACGGCCCGACTCGAATCGGTCGAAGGTTCCGCTCAGGCTGATAGGAATGGCCGGTAAAACCCCGGCAGTTTTGCTGGTGTCTAGCCGCAGTTCGCTACTTGAAAGTTGTGAATTGCTGCTGCTTTGGGTGACATCGTCACTGCTGAAATCCTGGTAATAGGCGTGGCTGGCATTGATGTTCAGGCCTAGTAGGCGGGTTTGCAGGTAAAGTTTAGCCGCATGCCCTGCATTCTGTTGTTTGACCAGTTCAAGTTCGGTTGCTGCTCCGAATATTGAACTGCGAAGCCCTATTCCGGCGTAGGTCTGCTGAGTATCATTCAGGAGCAGTCTGGTTAAACTGCTCGTCAGGGTGTGATTGTTGCTCAGGCCATTCTCATACTCCAGGCTGTACTGGAAGTCTGTTTTCGGTTTATCCGTTTCATTGACGGCGAACAGGTCTTTTCCCGGTTGTATGGCTGCAAAGCGGAATTGAGAAATGCCCGGTGACAGTTGCTCGGATCCGACAATGATTACTTTCGTTTCCTCCCGCCGTTGTCCTTGGGGGCCGTAAAACGATAGCTTTAGCACATTGGAACCATAAATAAGGGGGATGCCGAGGAATTCGTATCGGCCATCATTACGGGGGGGCAGCGAATTCAGAAAAATTCCGTTGCGATACAGCTCTACTTCCCAGCCTAGTGCCATTTCGCCTCTGAGGTCTGTGGTACTGAAATTGCTTGAACGACTGAGGGGGAAATTGGATATCTCGAGGCCATTGCCTGATGTGCCAGCGCTGATCAAACCGATGCGCGGGGTGAAAATATCACCGATACTCACTTGAGTAATGTCAATGCCGGAAATATTCTCATCGATGTCTTTGCGTGTCAGTGCAAAACGCAGGTCATTTATATCGTTCGCTTTATTCCCGGAGAAATATAGATTGGCATTCATCCAGAGCAGGTCACCGCTGAGGTTGGCAGAATAACCCCAGATATTCTCCCTTTCTTTGCTATTACTATCAGGATCAAGGCGCTGATTGAGGCCATAGCTGCTGCTGACATCCAGGTAGGGCCAGTTGATAAATTGGTAGGGAAGTTCCTCGCGAAGGTAATGACTGGCTTCGGTTTTACTTTTACCGCCAAGGCTAGCTCGTTTGTTTTCCCGTTCCATACGTGCCAGCAGAGGTAAAGGTTCCTGCGGATCTACCTTCACCACCATGCGCGAATAGTCGACGGCGAATTTGACCGGAAACCATTGCATCAGTAGTTTTGTATGGACGTAAATATCATCCTCGTGTAGCTCTATCTGGCTGGGGTTGAATGTTAGCCGTTGTCCTCCGACCAGTACTTCGCCACTGGCATAATCAAGAGAAAAGCGACGATTTTCCCGCAGGAACCAACCCTTTGCTAATCCCTCAGAGGGGACAACCTCAATAGGGAATCCTAAACTGTAGGTGATTTCACTGAGGGGGAGTAGTGCGCCCCCTTTCGATACGAATCCGATACAACTTTCGCTGAGCAGGTAACGGCCCATATGCAACTGCAACACGAGTTCTTGATCAAAAGAGCGCTGTGTAGGCTCTAATGAATAGAGAATGTTTGTGCCCGTACCATCGGTGGCGAAACTTGTGGATGGAGATGCGTAAAAAAATAGCACGAAAGTGACACGCAAAAGGCTTCGCGCAAGCACCGAAACGAGGTTAAGCGTCCATATGAACTTCACCAATAGAGGCCTAACGTAAAGAAATGCTTGCTTCTGCCAGTATATTATTTCCTACTTTGGACTTTGAACAGTAGATTAATGTAAGCATGCGATTATGTGGTTTGGTGCCATTAGGAAAGCCCAGTGCCAGTAAAGCCATGGCCTCCAGTGGGATCAAACTGCTGAGAAGGATAAGGACTGATATAAAATTGCTGAGAAATCGTGGGTATGTTGATGTTTGCTGCCTAAATCTTTTACTCATCAGAATCGCTTCTCCTACTGTCACCGAAAACAAGCATGTGCATATTTTTAGAGAGAATTTAAGGCTAGTAGCAAATGTGAAAAATGTAAAATAGCCTTACTGGAAGGCGGGTTTTTGGCGTGCCCAGTCTCGTTCGACAGATATAGAACAGCGATGGCCGGCAATACCAGATGTTAAGCACAGTGTGGTAATGGGATGGCTTTATCTCGCCAAAATGAGAATTTAATCAGGCTTTTTCTCGGCCTTGGGTAACTAAAATAATAAAGTTCTAACGGCATACCGGGTCAACTGACGCAAATCTGCTATTCTTATAATGATGCCGGAAAGATTACTTTTTCGAAGGTGTGCTGGTGTGGGTTTTAATTAGAATGAAGCTGCCTCAATAGTTGAAAAATAAGATAATAGCTCTTATAGAAAGTGCTTAATATAAAAAACTCTTATAAAAGTTTTCCCGAGCTTTTCTAGGATGGTTGGATACGAATTAAAAGGATTTAACATTGTCTATTTTTTATTTTAAATGTATCCGAGCACGATTATCAGATCAGTTATTCCTTTTCTTTCAACGACCTATTCTACATCTCTTAGCCTGTCTGATTCTTATTTTAATTCCCTCCCTTGTTTCCGCTCATGGAGAAACCAAAAATATTGATGCCAACTGGCAGTATCGCTGGGGTGATTCCCCCTTTACTGCACAGGGCATTCCAGCATGGGCAGTGGGGGATCAGGATTCAACCCAGTGGAAACGCATTGGTTTTCCTTCTAACCCGCCCGGCCGGAATGGGAAGAAGAACGTATGGTATCGAACCATCCTGGACGATCAGGGTGTGTGGCGCGACCCCGTTATTTATATTTATAGTGTCGACTTGATTACCGAAGTCTATATCGATGGGAAGCAAATTTATCACTACGGCTCATTCGATCAAAATGGACAGGGACAGTTTGAAGGGTGGCCGTGGCATATGATTACTCTGCCAATGGATTTTGCCGGAAAAATGATCTATTTCCGGATATATTCTTCAGCGACGGACATCGGTTTGTGGGGCGAGGTTAAGTTGATGGAGCGAATAGATTTACTCCACCACGTTATTGATGATTCATTAACGGATATAGTCGTCAGTTGCTTATCCTTATTGATTTCTCTTTTAGCATTCATGTTTTCTTTCGTTAAATCCAACAGGAAAACATTTCTGCTTATTTCCCTTTTTACCTTGGCATCGGGTGTCATGTTGTTTGCGCAGACTCAGGCCAGGCAACTTCTCGTCAACGCGCCGCTAATGTGGGACCACCTTGCTGCCACCGGCTATTTCGCGCTGCCCATTGCCATGGCGATGATATTTGATTCGTGGCACTCATGGAAATTCACCAAAATTATTAAGGGGGTTTGGGTTTTTCATCTCATTTTTGCCATCTTTGCCATTGGCGGATCGCTTGCTGGGATGCTGGAGCTATCCTCCATGTATTTGCTGTTTGATATTTTCTTAACAGTGAGTTTGCTCATTTTATTTGTTAACACATTTGTGCAATTTAAACAGGTCAGAGGCGTGGTAAAAGTACTGATCTCCATTTTCGCGATATTCAGCATTTTTCTACTCATTGATATGGGCGAAGCTTATGGTTTTATTCCCTGGACAAATATGCCACTCGCTGTCGGCTTACTGTTATTTTCCATCACAATGGTTGCTGTTTCACTAAAACATTTTGCGGTCGTGCAAACAGAGCTCAAAGAGCTGAATGCAACATTAGAACAAAAAGTTGAGGACAGAACGGCAGAGCTGAAACGGCTTGCGTCAACGGATCCGTTAACTTCATTAATGAACCGTCGAGCTTTTTACGAGGAAGCAAAAAGAGTTTTCAGTAAAGCTAAACGCTATGAACGTAGTATCTCGGTGTTAGTGCTGGATATTGATCATTTTAAGCAATTTAATGATCAATACGGACATGCGATTGGTGATGCCGTTTTAATTAAGGTTGCTAACTGCATTCAGACAATGTGCAGGGAATCGGACTTATCGGCCAGGCTTGGCGGAGAGGAGTTTGTGATTCTCCTTGAGGAGGCCGATGCAACAAAAGCACTGCTGATTGCTGATCGCCTGCGTCAGCTTGTAAGTGAAATCACTATTCCTGACGTAGCAGGCCGCATTACATTAAGTGTTGGTATTACTACCATTGGCGCGGATATTGACAGTCTGGACGCACTGATAAAACGAGCAGACAGCGCCATGTATATGGCCAAAAATAATGGACGGAATAAATCTCAGGTCGCGTGATTTAGCGAGTTTGCCTGCTCGAGGCGCACATTCGCCTAAGTGCTGTGATTCGCTCACAATAGAACAGATGCTTCAGGGCGCTCGTGTGACCTTCGATAAACTGCTTTGTTACATCATCAGGGATGTTTAACTTAACGCAAAAAGACTGAATGTCTTCGATGCTCCAGCCGTTAAGTGTAGTAGCTCAGACTTGATCTGACAGTTACCCGTTCTCAAACGATGCCTGTCAGTTTAGATTTGAGCTAAGTTTTTCTCAGCCCAAATCGATTTACCATCATGCAATGTATCC
>NZ_JBFIIH010000108.1:0-14760 GCF_041601355.1 Neptunomonas sp. | reverse complement strand
CATGATGCGCTGCATTTCAGAGATAAAGTTTTTTTGCTGAAATTGGCGGACACTCATATTCACTGATATAAAAGAAATCGGTTGTTTTTTGTGTGTGTTCCATGACGATATTTGTCGGCAGGCTTCTTCTAATACCCAGGTACCGATAGGAACAATCAATCCGCTTTCTTCTGAAATCGTTATGAAATCATCCGGATACACTACGCCGCTATTCGGCTTTTGCCATCGGATGAGTGCTTCTGCGCCGCTGACTGCCTGGGTTATAAAGTTAATTTGCGGTTGGTAATACAGTTCAAAGTGATTTCTTTTGAGTGCGTCATGTAAACCATGTTGAACACTTAAACGTTCATCCGCTTCTTTTTGTAAGCTGGGGGTAACAAACTTATAGTTATTGCGGCCAGATTGTTTGACTTTATACATGGCATTATCAGCCAGTTTCATCAAGTCTATGATCTGGTCGGTATCATCCGGAAACATCACGATGCCGATACTGACGGTAATCTGCAGTTTGTTCTCTTGCGTGACAATGGGTTCAGATATGGTATGAATAATTTTTTCGGCAACACTGCTGGCATGGCTTATCGCATTTTTTTTATCTTCGCCTAAATCGGCGAGCAAAACGACAAACTCATCTCCCCCCAGGCGGGATATCGTATCTTCCTCGCGAATGCAGTCGGACAAACGTTTAGCGACTTCTTGCAGAAGTTCATCACCGATTAAGTGCCCTAAAGAATCATTAATCACTTTAAAGTGGTCAATATCTAATATGAAAACAGCACCGTGTTGGCGGTTACGGTGCGCCTGAACGAGTGCTTGTTTGAGGCGATCTTGTAATAAAATTCTGTTGGGTAGGCCTGTTAACGGATCATAATAGGCCATAAAGTGAATGTGCTCGGCATCTTTTTTGCGTTGGGTGATATCTGAAGATACGCTGATAAAATACGCGGGTGATCCGTCTGGGTTACTGATGGTCGTCAGGCTAATCCATGCAGGATAAATTTCACCATTTTTTCGTTTATTCCATATTTCACCCTGCCAATTTTTATTGATCTTTAGCGACGTCCACATCTCCTGATAAAACTGCTCATTGTGTTTGCCTGATTGCAAAATACTATAATTTTTTCCCAGTGTTTCTTCTTTACTAAAGCCTGTGGTATGAACAAAGGCTTTATTGACCTTGATGATATTGTAGTCAGGGTCAGTAACAATAATCATCTCTCCACATTCGTCTAAAACGGAAGCCGATAGGGTTAAATCTTGCTCTAAGGCTTTTAAGTTAGATATATCACTGATCGCCATGTGTATACGCATGCCTTTATTATGATGCTCAGGTGCGCAATCCAGCTTAACCCAAAAAGGGCTAATGGTTTTAGTGTATAAACGCAGTTCACAGGTATCAGTTTTTTTATCCTTGATGACTTTATTGCAAAAGAAATAGAAATTATCCTGATCATCTGCAAAGATAAGCGAAGTGAAAGGGCGCCCAACGAGGGCGTCTTTATTTAATCCTAACTTACCAGCCAGCGTCTGGTTTACTTCGAGTATGTTTTTATATACATCGATAGTGACATAACCCACTGGCGCAATATCGTAGTGCCTGAAATGAACAGAGATCTCCTCTTCTAGCTCATCTTGAAGGCTATTCAGCTCAGCATTGGTTAATTGAAGCTCTTCGTTCTGTAATTCCAGCTCAATTCTGTAGGTATCAAGTTCATGCAATAGCTTAGCAAGGTCGGTGTTATTGGCCACCGTATCAACATGATTGAACAGCTTCAGTATATCTTCAGCTTTTTTTCGAAGTTCAGAAAACTTATCACTGGTACTCATTCGGTTGCCTTACCATAGTGAGTTGATTTCGGGGCCCATGTTAAACAGGTACTAATACTAAAATTGTGTTGGCTGCATGGTCTGGTTTTTTTATTTTTGGTATGGTTATTGTAATCTTACATTCTAAATTCTTCTGGCTAATGGTGTGAATTTTTGATGTAAATATGATATTGGATTTATGTTCAACGATGGCTTGCATGTGTTTTGATAGATAAGCAGTTGTCAGGATCAGCTTAGGGATACTTTTTAGCAGAGATGCTTTATCTGATCCATCAAATAATGATACACCTGAATCATTTATATTAAGTATCTGTATTAAATTTGTTAGGTCTTTACTTAACAAACTTTTATTTTTTAAATGTGATTCTAGTTTTTCAAGTGTTGTCAGGTGATGCGTATCAATGTATTTAACCAGCCCTGATGCATCTACTTCAAGTACAGTGAAGGGAGAGTTATCGAATAAGCTTTTATAGCGCTGTTCGCTGTCTATTAACGTTTTTTCTATCTCTTTTATACTGGTAATATCTTCAAACGAGATAACTACACCAGCGATAACATTATTTGATGTGCGGTAAGGAAGAGTACGCATTTTATAATATTTATCTTTAATGTCATATACTTCGATTTCATGCTTTTCAAGCGTCTTGAGAACATGGTTAGCAACGTCAGTTAATTTTATGTTTTGTAAACTAGAAGACAAGTGAGCGATAGGTCGGTGTATGTCTGTTGGCAGCAGATTAATTATGTCCTGCATTTTAGGGGTGAAGCGGCGGATTTTTAACTCGGTATCTAAAAATAGCGTTGCTACCTGGGTGCTATTCAAAAGATTTCTTATATCATCATTTGCCATTGATAATTCGTCGATATGGGCTTGTAATTCTGCATTAACAGTTACCGACTCCTCGTTAAGCGATTGTAATTCTTCTTTGGAAGTTTCTAGTTCTTCATTAGTGGATTGCAGCTCTTCATTGGTTGACTGTAATTCTTCATTAGCAGACTTGAGTTCTTCATTTGATGTTTCCAGCTCTTCGATGGTTGTTTGTAAATCATCCCGAATGTTGTCTAATTCTTTTTGTAGAATGCTTGCATCATTGTTGGCGGGCAACTGTTTATTTATGTCGGCTGCCGGGGTGGCTTTGGCATGCGGTTTTTCGGTAAAGGTAATCATGAGCAGATCTTTTAAACTGCCTATTTCCTGCAATACCTTTACGCTTAGATCTAAAAATAATTTACTGTCATGCATGCCAAAAGGAATGGACTTTTTTATAACATCTTTTTTATGTAATACCGCTTTATGAATAGCGCTGGATAGCTCGTCCCGTAGCGCGGGAGTGCGAGCCATCTCTAAAATCTGGTTGCTTAAGCGGCCTTCGGCCGGCTCTAAATAATGGCCCAGTCGACCATGCACATAGACGATATTCATTCGGCTATCGATAATGACACAGGGCGGGACATTATTGTTTTTAAGGATCATTTCAACAAGCTGAAGCGCACTCAGTTCTGTAATCTGGGCTGATGCTGATCGTGTGTTTGTCTTTTCCATTTTTAAGGGACTCTGTGGCTCTGTAAAATGCAGACCCGACGTTGTATTTTCCTTGTGAGGTTTGCGTTTAAATATTTTCCATTTTTTGTCTATTATTTCAAAATAACTATTTGACTGGCCGGTTGTTTCTGAGGGTCCTAAAAACAGAATGCCTTCATCTTTTAAACTGTAATGAAAAATAGGAAAAATATGTTTTTGTAATTCCGGGCTAAAGTAGATCAACAAATTACGACAGCAAATAATATCAAGTTTTGAAAAAGGAGGGTCTTGTATCAAATTCTGAGTGGCGAAAACAACCATCTCGCGGAGGAATTTTTTTACATGGTAGTAGCCATCCTCTTTAGTAAAGTAACGCTGGCAATATTCTTCCCCCAGATCATTTATAATCGTTTGCGGATAGTGTCCACTGCGGGCCCGTTCAATCGCATATTCGTCTACGTCGGTGGCAAAAATCTGTATATTCATATTCCGGGCTGAAGTGGCCATATATTCTTGCAGAAGAATCGCCATAGAATAAGCTTCTTCGCCACTGCTGCAGCCAGGGACCCAGACACGTACCGTATAATTATCAGGTTGTTTGTCGAGTAACTCAGGGAGAATGGTGTTTGATAAAGCATTAAATGCTTCTTTGTCTCTGAAAAAGCTGGTAACGCCGATAAGAAGATCACGAAATAATATGCCGACTTCCTGATTGCCTTCCTGAGTGCGTTTTTTAAGAAGTAATAAATAATCGTGTATGTTTTCAATTTGCTGGACTTGCATGCGTCGCTCGATGCGACGTAAGATTGTTTTTTTCTTATAAAGCGAAAAATCATGCCCCATTTGATTTTTAATGATGAGTAAGATTTGTGAGAGAATACTGGTTAATATTTCAGTATCTGTCACTGTGTTTGATCTGTTCATCACTGATGTTTTGAAATGCTCTATTAAATGCCTTGGCATCTCGCTGGGATCAAGTATGAAGTTGACCAACCCTGTGTCTATCGCACTTTTTGGCATACCATCGTATTTGGCAGAGCTTGTCGATTGAGCCAGCGCGAAGCCTGATTCAGCGGCTATCTCTTTGAGCCCCAATGTTCCGTCTGTGCCCGTACCCGAAAGTATGATGCAGGCGGCATTCCGTCCCTGGTCTTGTGCTAACGATTCAAAGAAAGAATCAATAGGTGATTTGATACGCTGGCCTGGCGTTTCGATCAGCTCCAGTACGTTATCGCAAATCTGCAAATTTCGGTTAGGTGGAATAACATAGATTTTATTGGCGGCTACCTGTTCTGAACTGCGAATTTTAACGACTTCCATTTTGGTGCGTCTTTGCAGCAGTTCTGGTAACAGGCTTACATGAGAAGGGTCTAAGTGCATGACAACGACAAATGCCATACCGTTGTTATCAGGTATGTTGTTGAAGAATGTTTCCAGAGCTTCAAGTCCACCTGCAGAAGCACCTATGCCGACAATGGGGCAATTTTCGTTCATGTTGTGAAGCCTTGATCCATCAAGTTTTACCTGACAATGTAAAGAAATAAACATAAAAATATTAAAGAATGAATGCTCATTTATTAGTATTTTATAATACTAGACTAGTGTCGCTAAAATCTATCACTATTTTTTTACTAACGGGATCTGCTGCTGCTCTTTTTAATGGTTTTCGCCCGACACCTTTGGCGGGTGAGGGGAACCTTCATTATTCGCCGTTTGTATCACGCAGCGTTGCTGACGATTCATGTTGATGGGTGTGAAGTGGCTGGCTTTTGGCAATGCTTTACTGCAAAGGTATTATTAATGGGTGTTTATAAAATAAGGTGGAGGCGGTTTAGATAAAAGAAGATATTGATGCGTGACCCGCCTGGCGTAAGTGACCAGAAAAATCCTTCATCACCTTTGCGGACGGGTGCTGCTTTTATCAATCAATCAAGACTTTTGCGAGTGGGCTCTGTGTTGTGCGAGCCGCCGTTAAGTGGAGTGACATTCATTATCTCTTGAGTTTTTTCTGAGCATCCTGCATAAACCCGGTAGCATCAGCCATCCCGAAAATATCTGACATTTCAGAAATATGCTGTTCTATAACGTCCAGCAGTTGTTCTTTGGTTGCTGACAGCATGGCGACTTCTTTTTCAGTCACATTAGCCAATTTAGCGTCTAGCTCTTTGAAGTATTTGATCTGCAGTTCGAATGCTTCTATTGGTTCCTTTACGCTACTTAGTGTTTGCATCTGCGCTAGTCCGGTGTTGAACAGGTCAGTCATATAGTCAGACTGAATCGCGATTAACTTTTCGGCGGCTGACTTGTTTATGTCAGAAATCACAGTGATGGGAACGAACGATTCCTGGATATCTTTCATTATATCTTGGCGCATTTTCCGGGCCTCAGTTAAGTGTTTCTATAGGGGTGTATCAGGTCTATTATTCGTCTCGCATCCTTTATTTCAACGTAATTGAGGAGCTCTGAACTAAATTTGAGGTAGAAAAAATCGGATCTGTATAAGTGGTGGGAGTTATATTTTTTGCGTATATAAAAGCCCTGTACTGTTTATACATGACTGAATGAGTGGGTTTTTATCACCGTCAGAAGACAAAGGTGTAATCGTGCAAAGGTCTTTAGTTAACAGGCGTATTCATATAAGTATCAATAAAAAAGTACAGTGTGGTGGCAATGCTGGCCACAATGACAAAGTTTCTTACATGCTTTTGTGGCAGTTTGCGTGATAGATGTGCCGCCCCATAGCCTCCGGCTAATGTTCCCAACAGTACAATGCTGCCTTCATGCCAGGCAATCACATCATTGTAAATAAATAGCGCAATGGCAACCAGTGAGACAACCGATGATACTAAGAGCTTTAAACCATTCATGGCATTGATATTGGTATGGCCTGCCAAGGCTAAATAGCTCAGGGTAATGATGCCTAATCCTGCATTAAAAAAGCCGCCATACGTGGCGACCCCTAACAGTAAGACTAACAGTAAAACCCCGCCAATGGATGATGCATGCCGGTGGCGGGATGCCAGTTTTTTCAGGCCTGTATTAATTTGTCCGCCAAATATAAATAACACTGTTGCAAATAGCATTAGCCAGGGAATGGCTTCTTTAAAAACTGTTTCGGGTGTTTGCAGCAGTAACCATGCACCCAGAATACCGCCGGTTAAGCTGATAAGGGTGATACGAAGTAGTTCTTTCTTATGCTGGGCGATCTCTTTACGAAACGCATAAGTACCGCTCATATAGCCCGCGCACGAAGCAAAAGTGTTGGTCGCGTTCGCTGTAATAGGCGCTATCCCTACAAAGATGAGTGCAGGAAAAGTAATAAAGCTGCCGCCCCCCGCAATGGAGTTAAGCACCCCGCCAAAAAAACCTGCCAGGAACAGAAAGATTAATTCAAATGACATAGCTAACATCAGGTCCGTTAACGTTAAAAGGAGCAAAACGATAGCATATTCGTAGTCAACTCAAGTAGATACAGATAGCGCATAAATCTACCCGTTCAGATATTTCACTTTAAAGATGTTTTTTTTCTGGCAAACTGAGCAGATATTGAAAAAGCACCTGTGGGAATTGACCTGTTATGACCAATGCTAAGTTTGTAAATGATGCTGAAATTATCGAATTTGTACTTTCGAATACCCGGATTTTTAATACAGAGCTGTTTACTGACACGTCCGCTTTGCGCGTTGAGGAGATAGGCGACGGTAATATTAACTTTGTATACCGTATTACCAATGACCAGCAGAGTGTCATTGTTAAACAAGCGCTGCCCTATGTACGTATTATCGGTGAAGGCTGGCCGTTATCGCTGGATCGCATCCGTATTGAGGCACAGTGTTTAAAAGAAGAGGGCGCCTGGGCTGCTGATTATGTGCCGGCTGTGTACTATTTTGATCTCGCCCGTTCAGCTTTCATAATGCAAGATATAGGTGATCATGAAAATCTGCGTCATGCGCTTATTGCGCGCAGGTCCCTGCCTGAGCTTGGCCGCCATTTAGGAGAGTTTCTCGCCGAAACGCTGTTCCATACTTCAGATTTCTATTTAGATACGTACCAGAAAAAAGCAGCGGTAGCCGACTATATCAATCCTGATTTGTGCAAAATAACCGAAGAGCTGTTTTTCCTGGACCCGTTCTGTGACCATGAACGCAACAGTGTTAACCCACCCTTGAGAGAGGCTGCAGAGGCACTGTGGCAGGATGAAGCGCTTAAAATTGAAGCCGCCAGACTCAAATATCATTTCATGAATGATGCACAGGCATTATTGCACGCGGATTTGCATTCGGGATCAGTGTTTGTCAAAGCTGAAGCAACTCAGGTGATTGACCCTGAGTTCGCTTTTTATGGGCCGATGAGTTTCGATATTGGTTCTATTATCGGCAATCTGCTGCTCAACTTTGCAGGTCAGCCAGGGCTTGAGGGTGCTGCAGAAGAGAAGCAGGACTATCGTGAATATCTGCTAAACACGATTGATACATTATGGGCTACCTTTTGCTCTCGCTTTAAGACGCTGGTCAGTGAGCAATGTAAGGACCCTGTATTTGCCTCGGCTGGCTTTGTTGATGCTTTTATCGCGAACACATGGCGCGAGAGTATGGGCTATGCCGGCACGGAGTTGATTCGCCGTACCATTGGGTTAGCGCATGTGGCGGACCTGGATTGCATCGAAGATATTAATGTGCGCGCCGTGTCAGAAAAGTTTGCATTGGACTTAGGCAGTGCGTTGATAAAACAGCGACAGGAGATTAAATCGCCGCAGGTTCTAAAAGCGCTGATCCAGGCAATCTGACTTAGTATGTTGATATTACGTGCCCAAACAGTAAAGGAAGAGATGAGTGACAGACAACCGCCGGTTAATTTTATCCTGGGCAGAGCAGGGGTTCATTCAAGGGGATGTGGAAGCAGCATTAGCCGCTACCCAGTCGCGTCCCGCTAAAAAAGAGTGGTTTAGCTTTATCAGCCAATTTCTGATGTGGAGCGGAGCGGTTGCGATTACGGTTGGCATGATTTTCTTTTTTGCCTTTAATTGGGAGGCCATGGGGCGCTTTGCTAAATTCGGCCTGCTCGAATCTATAATGTTGCTGGCGGCGTTTATCTATTCCCGTCTTGATGACCAACGGACATCGTCTACAGTTTCCTTATCAGGCATGGCGTTGTTAACCGGCGCACTATTAGCGTTAACCGGACAGACCTATCAGACCGGCGCTGATCCATGGCAGTTATTTGCAGCCTGGGCTGCATTGATCACGCCATGGGCGGTTATCGGGCGCTCGAGTACGTTATGGCTTCTGTGGATCGGTTTAGTCAATCTCACGCTGATGCTATATCTGAATACTTTTCGCGGCCTGTTCGGTTTTCTGTTTCGCGAGGAGGACTGGTTGTGGTTATTCCTGGCCGTGAACTCGGCTTTTATTGTCTTATTCGAGGCCTTAGCATACCCGGGAAGCCCGCATGGCTCCTCAAAGCAAAACGTTTCAGATCAGGAAAGCTTGGATAAAAACGGCTTGGATATAAAAAGCACACCCCGCTATGCATTCATCACGCTGTACAATCGACAAGCTGCTCAAGTATCGGCCTTAATTGCCGGTGTTACCGTTACCTGGCTTGCTATTATCGCCATTTTTGATAGCAACGATGAAATATGGGGTTTGCCGGTTTATGTGATCTGGATGGCCGCTGTTTTTTACGTGTACCGCTATCGTGTTGTAGACCTGGTGTTGTTATCTGGCTGTGTCTTAAGCGGCATCATGGTGGTGACGTTTTTATTAGGTCGGATGTTGGAAGATATGTTGGATGATGGCGCATTTTTACTGATCAGTATGGCCATTATTGGTTTATCGGCGGCGGGGGGGATTTGGTTGAAAAAGCTTTCCCAACAACAAAAGGCTCTTGCACAACACACTCATTGCGAAAAAGATCAGCCCAGTGAGGAGGCTTAATATGGACTCTTCAGCGCATAATTTATGGGAAACGCTTAAGCGCCGGCAGCTGGTCTCAGGAGAGCTACCCGCTAACGCTGCTGATTCTGTGCATGACCGCACCCCTTGGTATATTGCGTTAATGCAGGGCTTTGCAGGCTGGGTTGCTGCATTCTTTATGGTGGGTTTTGTCGGAGGGACTGTATTTGGTATCTTGTTTCGTGTTGATAATAAAGCCGCACTGATCGCATCCGGGCTCATTTTTTGTGCGGGGGCTTACCTATTTTTTCGCACCCAGCCAAAGGGCATTTTCGTTGGCCAGTTAGGTTTGGTGTTTAGCTTAACCGGGCAGATGATGGTGGCTTGGGCGTTACTAGACTGGGCATCTTACCAATCTCCAATCGCTTTTTTCCTGTTAGCTGCTTTCCAGTTAGTACTCACCGCCATTATGCCGCACTTTATACACCGTGTTTTAAGCTGTTGGTTTGCCATGATTGCGCTCTTTTGGGGTCTCAATCAACTCGGGATATACGGTTTAGGTGCGGCTTGTTGTAGTGTGCTGTTTACGCTTGTCTGGATAAATGAAAATCATTGGAAGCGATTTGCCTCTTTATGGGAACCGGTTGGTTTCGGGTTAGCGTTGGCATTGGTTCAATTTAATGGACATATCCTTTTTAGTGATGATCTATTATCTTTTTACGGACAACACGCTGCTAATGGATGGTTGGCAATAGCCCCCTGGCTGACATCAGCATTAGTTGCTGTTTCATTCGCCTTGGTGATAAAAAAGGTCTTTATACAGTATCAGCTCTCCTTATCATCCATGACAGGGCGGCTGGTGGTGATTGGCGGTGTCCTGCTAGTCGCATCCGGGTTGATAGCTTTAGGGACCAGTAGCGCATTATTAATTTTACTGGTGGGTTTTGCCTATCAGCGTACCAGTCTGAAAGCGCTGGGATTGCTGGCGTTATTATCATTCGTCTCCTGGTATTACTACAGCCTCAACACAACGTTACTGGTTAAGTCATTTATCCTGGTAGCTAGTGGTGTCGGGTTATTGCTGGGGCAACTGATGATGCGTGCTCTGTTGAATGTCGGCTCACAGCAAAGTACACAGGAAAGAGTTTTCTTTCTGTCGCGTTTATTCAAGCGCACAGCGATGAGTCGCATTAAATGGGTAAGTGTGCTCATGATGCTGTTTGTTCTGGCGGCTGTGAATTTTAGCATTGTTAAGAAAGAGCAAGTATTGGCATCTGGCACGCTGGTCTTATTAGAACTTGCGCCAGTTGATCCACGCTCGCTTATGCAAGGGGATTACATGCGTTTACGCTTTGCTCTGGAAAATGAAGCGTTTCGCGATAAGCCTGCTTTGAATGAAGCGGGTTTCATCATCGTCAACGTGGATGCAAATAGCGTCGGCAAATATGCCGGTTTTTATCAGGGCGAAACATTGCCGGATAACCAAGTGAAAATGCAGTACCGCGTACGCGATGGCAACGTTAAATTTGCGACCAACGCTTTTTTCTTTCAGGAAGGTACAGCACAGTTATATGAAAAAGCGCGTTATGGTGAGTTCAGGGTAGCCGGCAATGGTGAGTTGCTGTTGAATAATCTGCGTGATGAAGACTATAAAATTCTGGGGTATAACCAGCCATAATCTGGCGATATAACGGCTGGCAGGTTCGGCCGGTCCTAGCGAAAGAATAAGGGATAAATAATGCAAAAGGTAACAGGCTTAGCCCGGTTCTATTATGCAACGGGGTATTCGATAAAAGGAATAAAGGCTGCCTTTAAACATGAGCCGGCTTTTCAGTATGAGGTCTATGCGTTTCTGCTACTGTTTCCTGCATCGTTTTGGGTAGCACAAACAGCCACACAGTGGGCTCTGCTGGTGAGTGTCTGTTTGCTGGTATTGGCATTGGAGGTCATAAACTCTGCCATTGAAGCCGTCGTCGATAGGGCCGGTACCGAGTTCAATGAACTGGCGGGACGTGCTAAAGATTTGGGCTCGGCCGCGGTTATGTTTGGCTTGTTGATTGCCGCGGCGGTGTGGGGCGGGATTATCTGCGATAACAGCGGCCTGTTTCAGACCGCTTTTTCAGGGTGATAATAAGCAGCTGTTGAATCACCTGATGATGTTGTGCCTTAGGACACAGTTGGAGGTTTTAGAGGTGAAATTTTTTATTTTCAGATAGCATTTCCTCAAAAAAATTTAAGATAGGCTCATTTTAATTGCCTGAAATATTGCTAATGATTTTAAATACCAGATTAGACTAATATTTTTTTGGGGATATGTAATGTGCTTAGAGATGATGCATAAGGTGCAATTAATAAAAAAACCTGTCTCTGTTAACACTTCATTCAGCGAGTCAACAACGAAAGACCTGATAAGTATTCAATCAGAGTACATGCTTCAACAGCTCAACAGTGTCATGTTAAGGTGCAGAGCCCTGAGTCAGGTAGAGAATCTTGAAGGCACTGTTGAGGATTGTCTTGAATATTTTGAGGGCGTTAGCAATGAGCTGTCTGATATAACCGGGCAAGAAGTGCGTTTGTTGAAGCTCTACAAAAACAAACTGATAGACCTTGTAGATAAAAATATAAGTGAAATTCCTGTCATGTCGGTATCCTATAGAATGACTGAGGGCGAGCACATATCACTCGTTAATGTTCAAAAAGATAATGCACAATATGAGCGAGTTGCCTATTAATGAGTTAGTTATTAATTAGTTACCTCCAATAGAGTTAAACCGGTCCTACCAAGAGTTAATCTCTATTTATTCTTAATCCACTGCACGCAAATTTTGAGTTTTTTTAGATGTCACGGTAGGTTTTTTTCGTCCCATCGAAAGGGTAGCATTAGCAAAAAATATCAAGAGCGGTATTTGTGACTCAACGCATAAACAATACGGGCAGAGTGCCATGTAGCAAGTCGCAAGTGCCGGATACTGATATGGCGATAGATGTGGCTTGGATTAGGAAAACAAAGTTATTGGCGTGGTTACCAGATAAGTTTATTTATTTGGAATAAACAAACGCCGATATCTTTATATTTTGGCATAAGTGAATGAAGGTTTTATATGTTGCAATGGAAAAAAGAATCGAATTATGTAACCCATGAGTCTGGATTTACGATTATCGTAGAAGAGGGTTCGTTTAATGATCCCTCTTCAATCCAGATTAAACAGTCTGAGGGCGTTAGTGCAATAGAACAGGCGAAATTGCTCAGAGAGGGTATGGAATTTGTTCGCTCAACAGCACATGTAGACACTAACCGGATGACAGACCCGGAAAACAACACGCCAAAAATAACGGTTAAAAAGACACGAAAAATACATATGCCAGATCCGGTCGGCTAATTCGAGTGAAGTGTTGATAATGCCGCCTGATCAGGCGGCATTATCCGTTTGAATGACAGCGGTTGCACAACCACGATTGTGATTATTCACCAGGGTACGCAATTCAGGGATACAGGAACCGCAGTTACTGCCGCATTTTAGGGTGGCTCCTAAGCTTTCAACACTGTTGGCTTCGTCATTTTGCAGTGCCTTGATAATGGTTTGTTCGCCTACCTGATAACAGGAGCAGATAGTTTTTCCTGTTTGTAATGAGGGATCTGCCGGAAAGCCGGAAAGCAAACGTAAACGGTCCTGTTCAGGTGAAAATTCCGTTCCTATCTGGCTGGCTAACCAGGATTTATCGTACTCAGGTAGCGCTGGCCCGCTGAGTAACACCACCTGTAACTGATTACCTATAAAGCCAGCAGCATTCAGATAGCGTTGTTCTGAGTCTGCCAGATGCACCCATTGGTCAACCTCTGCAAATTCAGCCGTGAGCCATGCGAATGAGGGCGACTTATTAAGATCAATAAGCTCCCAGAGTGTGCAATTGGCCAAGGGTGTTTTAAACCATTCCATTTTTGTATCAGGGACAAAGTCAGGGGCACTGAGCAAAACACCCTGCCAATGAGGTGTTAACGCTGTGATAGTCACCGGGCTGTGTTTGAACTCGGGTTGGCCGGAAAGAGCATCTTGAATCGGGCGAACCAGGCTGTTTGCGCGGGCATGGCTGGCAAATGCATCGCTCCAGTGCATCGGTACAAACAGCGAGTCCGTGCGCTGTGAGTCGCTGATATTAGCGCGTGCAATATATTCAATTCCCCGGTCTTTGAGAGAGACTAGCGTGTTATTTTTGATAGCCAGTTTTGCCGCCGTATCAGGGTGGATTTCAACCTGAGGCGTTGCAATATGCTCCAATAAGCGATGTGCCTTACCGGTACGTGTCATGGTATGCCACTGATCTCTGATGCGGCCGGTATTAAGGATCAATTGGTCACAGTCTGCTGCATAAGTGGGTAAGCGCGGTGTAATAGCGATCAGGTTTGCTTTGTTAGACGCCGTATAAAAGTGGCCATCGTCAAAGAAACGCTTTCTACCCTGTGGATAGGTTTTATTAACCGGCCATTGAATAGGTTCAAGGTTCTGATATTCCAGGTCGCTGATATTAGCAAGCCCTGAAATATCAAAGTCACGCTCATTGTTACCGCTAGCGTCTATGTTTTCGAAACCGGAAAGTGCGGCATGTTCGCGAAACACATCGGCGCTGCACCTGTAGTTAAAAGCATCCTTAAAGCCCATACGTTGCGCAACTTCACTGATTATCTGCCAGTCATGACGTGCTTCACCGGGTGCGCTGAAAAAGCCACGTTGCCGGGAAATACGTCGTTCTGAGTTAGTCACCGTACCCTCTTTCTCCCCCCAGGTGGTTGCCGGTAAACATACATTTGCAAACTGCAGCGTATCGGTTGAATCACTTGAATCAGACACAATCACTAAATCACAATGGGCCAGAGCTTGTTTAATCTTGTCGGCATCAGGCATAGAAACGACAGGGTTAGTGGCGATAATCCAAATGGCTTTTATTTGCCCGCCAGCCACTGCATCAAACATGTCGACTGCTTTCAAGCCTGCCCGCCGGGCTAAATTAGGCGCATTCCAAAAACGTTTTACTTTATCCAGGCTGTCCGGGTTTTTTAGTTCCATATGTGCCGCGAGTTGGTTGGCTAAACCGCCGACTTCGCGGCCTCCCATGGCATTGGGCTGACCTGTGATGGAAAAAGGTGACGCCCCCGGTTTACCAATTTTTCCGCTAATCAGGTGGCAATTGATAATGGCATTGCCTTTATCGACACCGCTGGATGATTGGTTGATGCCTTGCGAGAAGAGGGTGACGCTGCGCTCATAATCAGCGAACCATTGATACAGTGTGTTGAGCGCCGCTTCCGTTAGATCACAATCCATGGCTGTTTGTGCCAGGTTCTGTTGTTGGACGCTCTCAGATAAGGCAGCAAACCCTTCACAATGCTGATCAATAAACCCATGATCAAGCTTTTGATTGGCAATCAGGTGGTGCGCTAAGCCGTTAAATAGGAAGCCATCACTGCCGGGCTTTAAGGGTAAATGCAGGTCAGCAATATCGCAGCTGGCGGTTTTACGT
>NZ_JBFIIH010000107.1:0-14813 GCF_041601355.1 Neptunomonas sp. | reverse complement strand
AAGAGCGAATCTTGTCGCGCCTCAAGCCACACATGTTTTTTGATGATCAGCGCTCTCATCTTGAGTCAGGCGCAGGGGATATTCCCATGGTGCATATTCCTTTTGGGGTAGCGAATACGCTCAAGTGAGAAAAGCTGATAATGACTATTGAAGTTGGAAACTAAAGTATCCGGCCCACTTCAATTAGTGTGTGAATCGCCATTCTTCCTTGAGACAGCTTGTCAGCCGTCTTTTAATTGTGGTTCATTTGCATTAGTTCAGACTAGACCTGATGATCAGGAGAGATAAGCATAAATTAAGCTGAAGCCAACCTCCTGCCCGTAACTCTTATTAACGTAATCAACATATCCTGCATATTGATGTCGGTGGTTCAAGATGACGACAGGCTTTCCACCCGGATCCGCTAATTAGTTTACAACGCAATAGACCCCTATGTGCCAATAACGGACATTTTTTAAATTTTTGAACCTCGATTGCAAGTAATCGTTCACTCTAAGACGCTCTGCCTTTCCTATCTTAAATTTAATTAAGGCCCCCTCAATTACGTTGAAATAAAGGCTGCAATGCGGATAGTGTTTTTTATACAGCTGTTTGAATATTACTAACTGAGGCGAAAGAAATACGCCAAGATATCCAAGAAACGTTGGAGCTTGTAACCCCGCATTGCTGGCGACGGATTGGCTTTTGCGGGCGTTAGGCGACAATCGAAGCGATCGCCGCGTACCGTCAGTTCGTCCATACGGCATGGATGCCCCGAGTCCTTGGCTCGAGTTGAATCAAGGTCTATATAAATGCAAATAGTATTGTTTAGCAGAAATCTCTTGAAAGGATTATTAGCATGACAACGATTTATGGATACGTACGCATCAAAGAAACAAACGACCCAATTTTCGGATTAGTGGTGGGTATCTTTAAATCGGTTTCTGAATCAGTTGAAGACTGGTTTGAACAACCTCCAGTTAGCCTCGGGTCGACAATCACTGATAATAGCGGCCAGTTCAAAATTGAAATTGGCAAACCAGCACTTAATGAACTTTCAAATCAGCAACATAAATTTATTTTAGCCGTACTTGCGCCATCAACTACGGAAACAATCAATGCAGTAGTATCCCAAACGCTAAAAAAGCGTCTTTTGCATTTCATGGAACTTCCAGCTGTACAATCTGGCCAAACTGAAGCTTCCATCATCTGTTTGTCTCAGAAGCAGTTGGAGCAATTTAAGATCCCGACCCCTAAGACTAAACAAAAGCTAAGAGTTGAGGACGCGGTCGATAGATTGGTGACAAGCTATAAAGAAGATCAACGTTTTCACCAATTGTTCAATGAAAAACTCGCCCCGATGCGGCAGGATAAAATCACGCTTCGGCGCGAGATGGCAGCGAAAGCTAAAAAATTCACCGCCAAACTGCAAGCTACCCCAAAGAATGCCCGTAACCAGCCATGTTTTATTCACAGGAATGATCCTCAATATGAAGAAAAACTAGCTGCTGCCAAACTGAATGCAATGGAGACCAGCCTTGATTGCATAAAAAAGAATGAGGAAGAGAGGTCTAAACGTAACCCTATCCATCTTACCTTAACAGCCTCACATGCTGATCTGGAAAAGGCGGGGATATCGATAGACTTGATAGAAACAGGAGAAGCAATCGATCAAGAACAGCTCTGCTCACTGCTCAATGCCAAACGGGGCGGTACTGAGCTCGTTCGAGCTAGCAATCTACTTGAAGATTACCACATACGTAAAGAAAGCGATGGACGAATTAGAAATGCCTTTTCTCCAACGGAAGAAGAATTACCCGATGATGAATCTGGAAGTTCGGAGTCGCCAGATTTAGATAGGCTTGATACTACAATCAACCAACAGGTACACGGTCAACTATCGGATATGCCTTTACCAAACGGCAGTGCTTTACCTATGAAGCGTTTATTTATTCAAGATGGCACTTTAGTTTGGGGAAACGCTGCAACAAGCGAAGGTGAGGAGGATGGCACTTACAAACCAGCGCAAGATTTTAGCAAGGGACTTGGACAGAGCCCGGCTAACGTACCTGCTTTTCATGATTTTCATCAACTGCAAATTGCTTTCAAACATGTTTGGACTGAAGCATTCGACAGCCAAGTTAAAGAAGATATTGAAAAACTTTACGAGGCTTATAACGAACTCCATGAGGAATTTGGCTTTGAATTTATATCTCCTTCCGAAATTGAGGAGACACAAAACATTCAGGATTTTCTTCAAGAGATCGAAGGCACGGAAAGGATAGTGATTGCCGAAACAATAACAGCTAGAGTTCTTGCACTCATATCAAGACTAGGGCTCGATTCTATTGATTGGTTTTACCTGAGTGCCCAACAACGTAACACAATTAATTATATGTTTGCCAGAGGAAGTGATGCTAGTGAGAGTGAGCGGTTATGGTACTTAGATGGTACGTTATGGGTCGGCCATGAAGCTTTACAAACCGTCAAGAAGATTTTTGACAACCCACAAGGGGTACTATCGCGTCTTCAGCGATTACGGTTAGAAATAGCGGCTCGTTTGAGTGAACCTTACGCCTTCCACTACTTCGCACCTAACTCAACTAACTTTGGTTTAATGACGACTTACCGCCAATTGTGGGAACCACAGCAGTACCAAGTTGGTGATCTGGTGGCAACAATACCGCTCGCTCCTGGCGAGAAGCGCAAGTTTTCAACTAAACAGAACATTAAACGAACGCGGGCTGAAAAAGAGCTAGATAAAGCGCTGTCATCCCGAAGCAGTGAGTCCACTATTACCCAGCGCGCAGATGTTGAAATCGTGAATAAAGCATCAATGCAAAGTAATTTCAAAGTGAATGCAGAAGGTGTTTACCGATTCGGAATCGGTGAGATAAGAGCTAGCACTGATTTTACGCTGGATCAGTCACAAGAGTCCTCAAGCGTAAAAAAGAACTTTCGGGAAGCGGTGCTGAAGGCAGCGCAGGAGTACAAGCAGGAAAGGTCGCTTGAGGTGACAACCACCGATGAATTGACCACTAAAACCACTACCTCCGGTGAATTAAGCAACCCGAATAACGAAATCAGCGTTACCTATATGCTTTGGGAATTAGAGCGGCAATATCGGGTGTCTGAGCGAATTCACCGGGTAACGCCTGTGATAATGGTGGCACAGGATGTACCCGCCCCGCACGAAATTACTGAGAGTTGGTTGCTGACTCATGATTGGATATTGCGCCGTGTACTACTGGACGATTCTCTGCAAGTTGCGCTTAATTATCTGACCAATGCTTTTGCTGGTGAAGAATTCGGCGTTGCGATATATAAGGCTAATTGGGATATGCAGAAACGGATTATAGAGAAAAAGGAGGTGATGTTTGCTGATTTACTTTCCTCTAGAAAAGAACTGCAAAGATCTTATCTTGGAACAAGGGGAGTGTTGGGAGGAACCGAAGCTGCAGAATCGGCTCAAAATTGGTTTACAGAAGCAATGGAAAATATTTTTTCCGAGGATGAGCGTGACAGAGATATTAACGAGCTAAAAAAGGAGTTAGAAATCATTCAGGAGCAGCTTAGTTTTTTGGAGGAACAAGTTAGTGAAGGCCATGAAGAACTTTCTTTCCTTAAAGAAACATTCGACAAGATAACCAGTGAATATATAACTGCGCTAGAAGCCCAAACCAACCGACGGGTAGCCATTGACCAATTGCGAATTCACATAAAACAAAACATCCTCTTCTACATGCAAGCGATTTGGGATCATGAGCCACCCGATCAGCGATTTTTTCGCCTATACCAAGTTGAAGTCGATCTGCCTGAATCAACAACACGAACCTGTCGTTTGCGTCGGGCAACCGATGAAGACATTGCTGCCGGACTTCCTACCTTAGAGCGTTCTGGCGATCGTTATATCCTTTATGGCTGTGAAGCGCCTTCCCTTCCTGCACCGGGAACAAATACCAAGTCACTCGTTGAGATTGCTGATCTGGATAATCCATTGGGTTATAAGGGGAACTATATTATCTTTCCGCTCAAGACTTGCCTGTACCTGACCAATTTTATGATGCGGGAGTTATTTGACGACTACTTCGGCGTTCGCGATCCGGATTTGCTAGCCAATTTCAGTACGGAAGAATTGCTCGAATACACAGAAGCATTTTTGAAAGATCTCAACGATCCGGCAAGCGCATTGAATGATCGAGAGAGCGAATTGCACGTCTCGGATTCAGAACGAGAAAGAATGAGAGAAGCACTACGCACGCTTGTATTAAATAAACTTCAACAACCCCGGCGCGATTCCGATCTGGTGATCGTGCCCACGGGTGAGCTGTTCATGGAAGCGCTGTTAGGCAAACAGGCGTTGTTGGAGGACTTCAAAATGATCCACCGTGGTTATGACGTGGTAAAAGCTCGTGCTGAACTGCGCGAGATTGAACTTGAGAACCTGCGAAAAGCCGCGCGTTTATTGCAGGAAGAGCCGAACCTGGAGGATCCTGATGTGGATAAGCGTATCGTGGTAGAGGGAGGAAGTGATATCCATATAGATACACCGGAATAATTTTTTGGAATTGTCGTGCAGCACGCTTTCAAAGCAAAGGAAAACAAGTAATGAATAGAGAAGCTAAAGAAGCGGAAAGGACCGTGTCGAAGGGAGCTGCATCGCTTACTGATAAAGAACGCGGGCTGAGAATTGATGGTGGAGAGATTAGTGAAGAGGACACTAGATTAGAAAGCCAAGTTACTGACGAAGAGCGCGGTATAATTGATCAAACGCGCATTCATCAAAGACCTCGTCGACGTTTTCGTGTTTGCCCATCAATGGAAAGCCATCCTGATAGCATACAATTTGAAACTACTTTTATTGAAAATTTTGTTGGTGATGATGGATTTCAGGCACAAGTTATTGGCTACATTGGCCGTTGTGTGGAAAGGGCGCGAGCTCCCTCATTAGTTATAAGATCCAATTTGAGAGAGCTTCACGCATGGCTTAGTAGTCAAGGTATGCGGAGCATGGGGCGTTTGCCGCTAGTAATCCACTTAAATTGGAGCCCTGGCCGTGTAGAAGAAATAAGATTTGAGTCTAGGGACCAAAGCAGTTTTTCACGCGATGAAGCCGTTAGAGTGGAGGGCTTGGCTAGCCCTCGGTTCCGTCAAGCTCAGATTGATCGATGGCAAGCGGCTTTAGTGCGCTACGGTCAACAAAGACCTAGTCTCAGAGGAATAGCTCTTCATGCTTGTGACCAAGAAATTGATTTTACTAGGTTTACTATTTGGTTACTGCAAAATTGGGATACGATAAGCCTAAGTCGTGAGGCTCGTTCTTTATTTTGGAGAAGAAAAGATTCCTTACGTTCAGAGTCTTACAGTGCCTATTATGCTGAACTTCACTCTAGATTTCGGAGGTCGTGGCTAACGATGCAGCAAGTATGTCAGGTTGGTGTAGTAGGTGGAAGTTTCCAACCAGGGAGGCCTGGATCAGTATGTCAACAACGGTTTCAAAGATGGTGGACATTGAATGAACAGGTTCTGCTATATGATCAGAGGTATCGGATTTATCTAACCGCTAATAGATCATTATTTGGCACAAGAATTCGATAAGAAATCGAGAAAACTATGCGGTCTGACTCGAATAGCACAAAATTAAGTCTGTTTGGCACGATATCTGTTCCTATGTTGCTTAGAATCCCGGGTACAGTGTACTTAATTCGCGATCCCTCCTGCCTGCTTTTAGGCCTAGATTTTCCTTTACGGGATTCTGGGGGATAGTTTACTTAATTCCTCAGCGCTGGTGCGAAAAATATATTCGACAAAGATGTATCAAGTACAAGGAGCAAAACAATGGCCAGAATGGCTCGAGCGGTTATTTCAAAATACCCTGACCATATTACCCAACTTGCGACCGCCGCCAGTATAAATGGGGCAAGGTAGAATGGTGCTAAGTTAAGCCTGTTGGAACGATACCTGCGCCTATGTTTCTCGCTATCATTTCCTGTCGGGGTTGGTTTAATAATTGAAATGATTTTGGTCTTAGTTTGACTGCTTGGGGTCGAAAGCGCCTTAAATGGTTCTGAACCGAACCAGGTCAGCGGTTAGACAGGTGGGTGCCAAATATAGTCATCTTAAAGATAGCCAACCCGCCACAACCTAAAGCGATCATGGTTACTATAGCATTAACTGTCTGAGGAACGCCTTTCGGAAAAATTACAGGAAATGGGCCGCACAGATAATAAAAAAGTTTATGATAGATGGTTATGCGTGAAGCACTTGCTTCGCCCTAAATCGACAATCAGTTAAAAGCGCTAGGATTGAATAAAGATTCAGCTCTACATTACATGTCGTTTACTTAAAGGAACTAAGAATTTTGAATGGAATACCAGTTATTTGTTCGGTTATTTTACTTACTGGATGCGCATCTATGTCTAATTTTCAAGACTATAAACTCACTGCCAATAGAACAGCACTCGCTAATGTTTGCGAGCGGCAAGGATTCATAACAAAAGATCAATTTTCGTACTATGCAACATTCCAAATGAACGAATATCCAGAGCAGTGGATAGTTGATAAAGAAAAATTACAACGAATGTATTTTTCAAAATTAGAAGAAATAAAAAAAGTTGATTTTGAAGCGGCTGAATTGCAAGAAGAATTAAAATTGAATTGTGCAAAAATTGCGGTTGCTGCTGAACGTGTTAAACCTAACAGAAATACTCAACAGCCTGCTTTACAATCAACTAATCCAACAACAACTAATTGTTTCACTACATCTGGATACACTAGATGCACAACGAATTGAAATAAGTTTTTCAAGTGCTGTCCATGAAGACACCATTAATAAAATTATAGTAATTCATTGAAAGAAAACGGCCATATATCAGAAGATGGGTATAAGAAGCGACAACTAAACTTCGAAGCGGAAATCAAATATGGAAACTCATCAAAAACAATTTGAGTCACGGAAGGAAAATCCTACTTATTGGCATAACAAATCTCATGATCTTTTTGTGTCTGCACGCACGCTTTGGAATGCGATGCAAGAAAACAGAGGACTTGAAGTAAATTGTTTGGCAGCATATAAGATGCTTTTGGGAATGTCGTTCGAGCTACTAATTAAAGCACATTGTGTAGGTTCAGGGGTCAAATTTGCTGATACTCATGATTTAGCAGCATTGGCAAGAACTGCCAATTTTCCTATATCTAATGACGAGAATGGAATACTGAAAGTCTTGTCTGAATATATCATCTGGGATGGACGATACCCTGTTCCAAAGAAAGCTCAGCACCTAGAAAACCATTGGAAGAACCAGAAAAAAGTACTTAACGATAAGGAAAAGCTTGGGAGCCTAACTGTGCTTTTTTCAAATGATAAGCTCGATTTTGAGTATTTTCTTCCGATTTGGCGAAAATATTCAGACCTATTCATGGAGAGGTATAATTGGGCAGCTGAGGGCGATTGTGACCTAATTGGTTTGGCTGATTACGTGCCAAATCAATTCTAGGTTAGTCCTTCAGGAAAGTGCCAGAAGGGACGAATAATAGGCTGACCCTACTACTAAATAGGCTCGATTTTATGAACGTTTACACAGTATATTTGTAGGTTGGTAATACTCATGCCTATTTTCATAAACTAGAACGACACAAGTGATTGTATTGCCGCCTTGGCTGAGTTAAAAGTTTAAGTAAATCAGACAGATGGGTGTCTAGCATGGGTAGATATACGGAGCGCTTATAAAAAGCTTATGTATATCAATTGTTAATACGAATGCGCGGTTTGCCACGGAAGAGGCCTCTGTATTTCTAAAAAATTCCCCTCCTTTCAAGCGATTACATCTGTTTTTAATGATTAACGGTGTGGGTGGATACACGGACCCCCGTATATATAAATGTTAGCTTTCACGAGGCATTATGATAATTTTCAAATATATGTCATTTATGACGGCCGACAAAGTTATTGAAAATAACTCTATTGGTTTTAGTTCACTTGAGGATTTAAACGATCCTTTTGAAGGAGCTGCCTTATGTTATGAGGCAAGTGAGGAGCTGACATCTAACGTACAATTTAATGCGCACTTCAATAACTTGAGTCGTAAGTTTGCATTGCTCTCGGCAACAAGAAATCCTTTAAATTCTTTAATGTGGTCGCATTATGGCGATGATCATAGAGGTGTTGTATTGGGCATCGATGCCAATGTGGCGGGGTTTAATGATACAGAGTGCTGTTTGATACCAAGTAACTATGGAGATGTCATATACACCAACCAAATCCCTAGAAACAGATTCCCAACAACAAGCATCGAAAAAATTAGAGACTCTGTTACATGCCATAGTACGTTTATGGATAAGGATTATTCTTTATATAAAAACTCTTTTCTTTATAAAAGCATGGAGTGGGCATATGAAGAAGAGGTAAGGGTGGTTAAGAATATTTCTGGTGATGAACGAACTAGATATGCTAAAAATTTCTTTGAAAATGAATCCGGTAATTGGAAGAAAGAACAATTCCAAGGAAGGCCATTATTCTGTTATCAATTACCAAAAGAATCGATAAAGTATGCATTTTTAGGCGCTAAAACCTACAAGAATATTAGTCGTCTAGATGTGGATAAGCTTGATTATGATTCTCGCATTCAGTCATGGAAAGACCGAGGCGTTATTATTAAGAACGTTCGTCAAGCTAATGACTCTTGGAACTTAGAAGTAAAAAGCTAACAAGGCATTTAAACGGACTAAAACAGTGGTTTAGGTTTCGCTTCGCTACACATTTTAACCCACTGTTTTAGTCCGCTTAATGCGGCGTTAATGCCCGGTTAGGGTCGATTGTGACCTAATTGGTTTGGTTGACTACGTGTCAAATCAACTCTAGGTTAGTCCTTCGGGAAAGTGCCAAAAGCGGAATTTTAGAGTTTGCTAAAATAAAATCGCATCTGCTTACCCCTCAGTTCCAATACCAGCCATCAATGGCTACTGTAAAACTCTCGGGATTAATCAGACATTATTCGGTGCCAATTGTAAATTCCAGCGCCTTTATGATTATGCAATGGTTGAGTTAAGTTAACTGTCCCCGGAATTCCCCCGGAATTCCCCACATGATGGATATGATATGGAATCCATTTCTAGCTTGTTACTTTTTATCCAGATGTAAACACTTCAAAGTAGTCACACACACGTCCGTGATGATCGACACCCAAGCTCGACTTCCTTGCGAACTGCTCAACTGGGCGAAGTGGCCCAGCTGAACATATTGATAAGAATTAACATGAATGCCACGTTTATTGGTCATGTTAATTGTGCTAGCGATTTCTGGATACTAGGCTTTTTTCTGTAGCGATTTTGAACGCTGTAAATCCCACCAAGCAAACACGAAATAGATGAATGTGCACCAGATAGTCAGATTGTAAAACATCTCACGATTGACGTAATAGGCGTAAAGATCAGGGCTGTTGAACAGCACGCGCCACGCCAATACAGCTGGTACCAACAATCCGATCACAATCCACACAGCGCGGATAACCTTGGTCAAGACACGGGTGTCTTTGACATGCACACTGCTTTCCTGTGCCTCCAGTTTCGCATGATGTTTTTCTACGCTAGCATTAAATTCTTGCATCTTTTTCTCGGCCTCTGGATAGCTCTTATCAGCACCGGCTTTCTTCGCTAAAACAGTGTAGAGAATGACAGAAACAAACCATGTTGGTAAGAAGAGATACACGAATGGTATGACATTCATGGAATCTAATCCAAAGCCGAACACCAAACAGACCCCCCAAGTTATCAGTGCCGGAATATTATCTTTTACGCCTGATAGGCGGTACCAGTAAGTTTTATATCCCAGTCGCGGAAAGATAAGCTGCTCGGCGAATACAATGCCGCCAATGGGTACAAGAACAAGTCCTGCGTAAGCAAGAATTGGCAGGATGCTACGGTAGATGAAAGGGAAACAGCTACCAACCACCACCACGGCTCCGACCATAAGCGTTATTTTTTGGCGTGAGATTTTAGGAAATACCGCTTGAGCCGCGAGACCCGCTCGATAGAGGTTGGGGTTGGCCGTTGTCCATCCCGCGATAATGACGATAACAAAGCCAGTGGCGCCAAGTGCGTAGTAGGCAACATCACCTGGGGACACTACAGAGATACTCAATTTCATGATCGACGCCGTCGCTGCACCCATCAGTGCCGCAGAAATCCAAGCAACATAGTGACCGAACATCATACCTGTTGCAGTACACAGGCCATAGACAGGCTTCTTCGCATAGCGCAGGAGCACCATGTCGATGAGACCAAAATGCGCGAAAGTGTTCGCCGCCCACGCAAAGCCTATCACTTCTATCAAGCCGATCCCGGGTTTCCCTTCAGCATTGATGCCGGTAAAAACTGTCGTTCCCGCCAAACTCATGAAATCCGAGAAACTAGCCAGGGTCGTGTAGCCGGTCAGTGATTCGTTTAACGCTGGTATCAGCACCATGCCGCCCGCCGTGAACATCACCATCAACCAAGGTGTGCAAATGGTGGCAAACTGAGCCACCACATTAAAACCATAGTAGGCCACTGCCACCGCAATCACGCTTGCCGAGGCGGCAATAGCTGCAAAAGCAAAATTGCTGGGGTACGGATAGATCTGCGGAGGGATTTCAAAGAGCACCCGCACTGCAGTCGCCGACACGGTAATCATGGCGGCCGAGATAGCGACGAAGATGAGCACATTCGCGCCGTTATAGAACCGCGAAAATTTCTCACCCATGTTTTGATCGAGGTAGGTATAGAGGCTTAGCCGCGTCTTTACGGCGATCTGTGCGGTGATCAGCCAGAAGCTCAGTGCGGCAAGCGTATTACCAATCAATAAGCCAACCAGAATATCCTGGATTGTTGCCCCCATCGCTACGAAGGCGGCACCGATGACAAACTCGGTCGCAGCAACATGTTCAGCACCATAGAGGCCAAGGAAGTGACCGGGTCCATGCAGTCTATGCTTCGGTACCGGCAGTAGTTCGTCATCCATTTTCGCAACTGAGCGGTCTAGATCAGTATTTTCAGACATCATTTACTTCTCCAATTTTGCTATTGTTAGGATTATCCGTTATTGCGCGCCGTTGTCTTTTTCAAGGAAGCGGGTGCGCACTATTACCTTTTCAGTTACCCACTCGGCATTGGCAATTGCCTCATCAACGGTGATATTTCCCTTTAACGCTTCGGCAAACCGCTGGCCCACCGCAGTCCCGATGCTCTGAAACTCTGGGATCGCAACGAACTGAATTCCGGTATAAGGCACTTCTTCCACTGTCGGGCTTTTCGGATCCGTTGCCTGGATCGATGCGAGTGTCATTTTAGCGAATGGAATCTGCTGGTACTCAGGATTCGCGTACAGCGAGGCACGGGTGCCCGGAGGGGCATTGGACCAGCCTTCCTTAGCAGCTACCAGCTCTAAATACTGCTTTGAGGTAGCCCATGCAACGAACTTCTTAGCCGCTGCCTCGTTTTTTGAATCCGCTGGGACGGCTAATGCCCAAGCCCAGAGCCAATTCGCGCGCTTACCCAGCCCCTTGTCCGGCGCGAGCGCGAAGCCGACATTGTCGGCTACATCAGAGTCTGCGTTGGTCACGAACTGGCCAGCGGCCGTAGCGTCAATCCATATCGCACACTTGCCAGCTTGGAACAGGGCAAGGTTTTCATTGTAACCATTTGTCGCTGCATCTGGCGGACCGACTGCCTGCACGAGTGCAACGTAGTCAGTGAGCGTTGCTTTCCAAGCATCAGCATCAAGCTGTGGTTTCCAATCCATATCAAACCAACGAGCGCCATAGGAATTGGCCATAGCGGTCAGGAATGCCATGTTTTCACCCCAACCCGCCTTACCACGCAGGCAAATGCCATACACTTCATTGCTCTTATCGGCTAGCTTTCCGGCAGCATCTTTGATGAAATCCCACGTGGGCTTGTCGGGCATTTCAAGCCCCGCCTTTTCAAACAGATCGGTGCGATACATGGTAAATGAAGACTCACCATAAAACGGGGCGGCATACATAATGCCGTTATGCGACAGACCCTCACGGATCGGCGGTAGGATATCATCAATGTCGTAGCTCGCCGGTAAATCGTCGAGTGGTGAAAGCCAGCCGCGTTCTGCCCAGATGGGTGCCTCATACATACCGATTGTCAGTACGTCGAATTGCCCTCCTTTGGTCGCAATGTCAGTGGTGACGCGCTGACGCAGCACGTTTTCTTCTAGCGTAACCCAATTTAGCTCAATACCTGGGTTGTCCTTCTTGAAATCGTTGGTGAGCTTTTGCATCCGGACCATGTCACCGTTATTCACGGTGGCAATCGTTAGTGTCTCGGCAAACGCACTTGACGAAACACCTAAACAAACAAACGCTGCAGCTAGGACGGTTTTTTTTGCTGATATCATTTTGATTCCTCCAAAACATTTCATGAACGGAAGAGGCAGTTAGGGGTATACGTCGCAAGCCAATCCCATTGTCTGGTTCAAGTTGCTAATATCGAGAATATTACCGCTTTCTATAGCCTCGAAAGCTAAGAATGTGGTCTTGGTAGATACTGTTTAAAATTGTGCTCGCCACGGAAAACATACTACTTTAATTTAAAATTGCAACTAAGGGTCTATCTACATAAAGGTACAAAACGCGACATAGAAATTACTTCAAAGGTTAACTCTGTTTCTGGCCAACAAGCGTGTAACCGTTGAAGGATGTACCTGAAATAACCAGGATTCCGGGGACAGTTTACTTAACTCAGCCTACTTCGGGTCGAAAGTAACCTATTTGTTTGGACGACTCAGGGCGTGAAGCAGACCTTGGAAAAGAGGGAGTAGGGAGCTAAACAGAGCATGCTTATAGACCATAAGTACACCCTTTCTCTTCAGGCTAGGGACCGCGTACTGTTCAAGTCCCAGGTCTATGGAGTGGTAGGAATTCTGTTAGTACATGGTTGCTGTATTCCGTTTACAGACATCCGCTTTTAACAAGCCGGTCACTATACCAGTGGATTAAGTGGAGCTCTCGCGTGATACTCATCATCTGCTGGTAACGACTCTTCTCCAGAATTCGGCAGCATCAACATTGGAGACATCAGCAAGTTACTCAACTCCGCAAGTAGATCCGATGTTGATAGCATAGAATAGAACCGCCTATATGCAGGAAAGTCATTATATAGGCGGTGAAAGCCGGGCGATTACACTGCCATAGTGGCAGAATAAGCTCGTTCAGAGATTAAATAGAACTTAATCGCTAACTCCTTAATTACGACCAGATATGACACCACCGTCTACGTCCCAAATCGCGCCCGTTACCCAACTTGACTGCTCTGAAAGCAAGAAGCAAATGCTGTTGGCGACATCTTCTGGTGTACCAATCCGGCCAATCGGATGGAAAGAGTTAAACCCTTCTAATGCCGAATCTACTTCTTCTGGGCTGATAAAAGCTTCATAAATCGGCGTTTTAACGACTGCTGGCGACACGGCATTCACACGAATATTGTGATCGGATAACTCCATTGCCATATGTTGAGTTAATGCGTGTAGCCCCGATTTTGCCATTGAGTAAGCAGAAGACGGTGTGGCTTTAATGGCTTGTTTTGCCCACATGGATCCAATATTAACGATGTTACCACCACCGTTGGCGATCATCTTTTTCGCCACAGCTTGAGTGATTTTAAATGTCGCTTTGTTCAATTCATGGTACAGGTCGTAATCGTGTTCCGTGTGTTCTATAAAGCTCTTCGGATTGAAATAACCGGCTGCATTGACAAGGTAATCAATGTCTTTATCCAGTGCAGTAATGCGCTCAACAAATTGATTGACGCTTTGGGGGTCATATAGGTTCAATTGAATCCCATCGACATCGCCGACTTGGCTAAGCTGAGTAACAGCACGATCCAGCTTTTCAGAATTGTTACCTACAATGGTCACAGAAACATTGTGCTCAGCAAGTTGTTTTGCTGTTTCAAAGCCTATACCACTAGAGCCACCAATGATGAGTGCTATTCCAGATTGAGTAAAAGTCATTTCTTTTATCCTAAGTAGTGGGAAAGTGGTAATCTTAGGCTTGGGTTAACCCACTGAATAGTAAGTACAAATTAGTAAGCTAGGTACTTTTTGGTACATCTTTATGAATAACAAAGAAAAAAAGCTCCAAAGAAAATCTGCACCGAAAAATAGCACACGCATGGTAGAAACCATTTATGGCTGCAAGTGGTCGTTGACCGTGTATCAACTGCTGGCTCATGGCATTAATAGACCGGGCGAAATGGTACGCAATGTGGAAGGGTTGAGCACAAAAGTGTTGAACCAATGCCTTAAAAAAAATATTGAGTTCGGCATCTTAGATAAAGTGGTGTTCAACGAATCACCTCCTCGAGTGGAGTATCACGTGACCGAGTTTGGTGGGAAGTTCTTAGGAATTTTGGAGCAGCTTGAGGCTCTGCAAGAAGAAATTAATAACAACTAAGGGTCTTTATAAAGATTAGGGCTATAACATAGCCAGTTACACGTGGAGGATTGAGTAGTTTGACTGTGGTCTCGATATTATTTAGGGCATGAAGGCTGATGGTATCGAGTGCTTAATAGAGCTGAATAGTTAAACCCGGTATCCATGTGAATACCGGATTTTTACAGCCAGAGGGGCGGTTAAACCAAAATCTTTTCGTTAATTGATCGGCACTAACCAAAGTAAAGCCTTCAACTGTAGTAGCTCAGACTTGATCTGACAGTTACCCGTTCTCAAACGATGCCTGTCAGTTTAGATTTGAGCTAAGTTTTTCTCAGCCCAAATCGATTTACCATCATGCAATGTATCCATCGGTGTTCTACCGCAACACATTTT
>NZ_JBFIIH010000106.1:0-14923 GCF_041601355.1 Neptunomonas sp. | reverse complement strand
GATTATCTTCCAGAGAGCCTTATGAACACGACACTGTCATCTTTAAACTGGATTGAAAACCCTGTCAAAACGTTAGATTCCATTGCGATGTTTGCTGCTTCAGAACGCCAGCAGCAATTAACAAAGCCGGCGGGCTCGCTGGGAAAACTGGAGCAGGTCGCGATACGTTTAGCAGGAATGCAGGGCAATAGCCTTCCCTGTGCCGAAAAAGTGGCCATTGCTGTCTTTGCCGCTGATCATGGTATCGCGGCAGAGGGCGTATCTGCTTTTCCGCAGGCGGTGACTGCTGAGATGGTTAAGAATTTTGCAGGGGGGGGAGCGGCGATCTGTGTTGCCGCACGTTATATCGCAGCCCCGTTAACGGTTTATAATTTGGGAACAGTCACGCCTACGGATGGGCTGGCTAATGTGGTTAATCAGCCCATTGCTCCGCAAACAGCGAATTTTTTGCAGCATCCTGCCATGACGCCTGCACAACTTGCCGCGGCTATGGCTGTCGGTCGTCTTGCCGTCTGTAATGTTATGGGTAGTGTGGCCGGTCATTCAGAATTTGATTTAACTGATGATAAGGATCAAATAGCGATACAAGATAATGATAATCAGCGTTTACATTTATTCATAGGCGGTGAGATGGGTATCGCTAATACCACGTCGGCAACGGCGATCGCTTCAGTATTATTGGGTTGTGCTGCAGAAAAATTAACAGGACCCGGCACGGGTCTTGATGCCGCTGGTATTTCTCATAAAGCAAAAATTATCACACAGGCGATTGAGTTTCATCGCTCTGTATTTAATAGCTCTGAATTTGAAGGGCCAGAGCTGAAAGGTTCTTTAGACGATCCCTTGATCGCATTACAGTATTTTGGAGGGTTTGAAATTGCCGCACTGACCGCTGCTTATCTTACCTGTGCGCAGGAAGGTGTACCTGCTGTTGTTGATGGTTTTATTTGCACGGTGGCGGCAATGGTTGCATGTCGCATTAATCCTCGCGTGGCTGATTGGATGATCTTGTCTCATACCTCAGCAGAACCCGCCTATGACATGTTGTTGGATAGCTTTGATGCTATGCCGTTACTTAATCTGGAGTTGCGATTAGGTGAGGGCAGTGGTGCTGCCATTGCGGTTCCGTTGATACGGTTTGCCTGTGCCTTGCATAATCAGATGGCTACGTTTGCAGAAGCGGCTGTTAGTGCATCGACGACTAATGAATCGCCGAAAAAATCCTCTAAAAGTCCCCAACGTGAAGAGCTTGTGTGAGATGCGAAAACCGCTGATTATCGATGCATTGCGTCATGGTGAGACCGTTAAAGGGAAGTGCTTTCTAGGGCGAACGGACGCAGAATTAACGCCTTTCGGCTGGGATCAGATGGCGGAAGCGCTTCAGGTAGATAAGCAGGGAGAGATGCAAAAAAACCGCAATGACATTAATCTGGATGATTATGACGCCATCATCACCTCCCCCTTATTGCGGTGTAAATCTTTTGCTGAACAATGGATAGCAGCGAAAATTTCTGTAAACAAATCAATACGAATTGATCCCGCTATCCAGGAATATGATTTTGGTTTATGGGATGGCAGCACGGCTATTGACATCATGCAACATTGGCCTGATGAGCTGGGTGATTTTTGGAAGGACCCTGAGAATTTTCCCCCTCCTCAGGCTGAGCTATTGCCTCTTTTTTTCCAACGCGTGAGACAGTTTGTCGACAAACAGTTGCAACAACCGCATGAGCGTATCTTATTGATTACCCATGGAGGTGTCATTAAAGTCCTGACGTGTTTGCATCAGGGCCGACCGGCCAGCGTCATGGCAAGCATCAGTGCTCAGCATGGTGAATTGCATCGCTTTGTCTGGAAGCGCCAATGAAAAAAGTCCTTAATCAACAATGGCAGGCATTTTGTATTGCTGCACAATTTCTCACACAAATACCGATTCACCTGAAGAGTGCTCCTGATGCGAGGCTACAAGGGCAGTCGTTACTTTATTATCCGCTGGTTGGCATGCTTATCGGTCTGGCGCTGACGGTGCTGGCGTGGATGCTGAACGGACAATCGGATTTTATTCAGGCGGTTTTAGTATTGATTTTATGGGTGCTGCTGACGGGCGGGCTGCATCTGGATGGTTTGGCAGATAGTGCTGATGGATGGATGGGGGGCTTAGGTGATCAACAACGCACGTTAGTCATTATGAAAGACCCCTGCATCGGCGCCATCGGCTCGCTGACATTGATATTGCATCTGCTGCTAAAATGGTCTGCACTATTAACCTTACTGGCGGCGAACCAGCTTCTAGCCGTTCTCGTTGCTCCGTTAGTTGCCAGATTGGCAGTCATTTTGTTACTGGCTACAACGCCGTATGTGCGAGCGCATGGAATTGCGTCACCGATGCTAGAAAATCTGCCAACACAAGGTGTTTATCTGCTTTCGGTGTCCGCTGCTGTTTTATTAGCAGGGTTGAACCCCGTTTGGTTAGGGGTTGTTGCGGTTTTGTTTGTCTTAGCGCGGAGGGCCATGTTGTTGCGTATTAAGGGCACCACCGGTGATACCGCAGGTGCCCTGATTGAATTGCTGGAAGCGGGGGTATTAATTGCGGCTTGTTTTACATTGAAAATCTGACATCTTCATGTTCATAAGAAGCGATCGCATGATATGTTTTGCGTCAAACTGTTGGCTGCGAATAATCGCTGCATCACGCATGTTTTGCTTTCTTTGATTTGAGGCCTGGATGCAGTGATCTTTAATGATATGCGCCATGTGTTGCTTATCTTCTGCCAGGTAACCGCAAATTTTGTCCTCAATGATATCTTTAGGTCCTTTGCAGTTATAAGCGACAACCGGTAAGCCGCACGTCATTGCTTCCAAAACAACACAGCCAAAGGTGTCAAAACGAGAGGGCAGCAGTAATAAATCTGCTTTGTTGTATAGCGCTGGCAGGTCTGATTTATCTACCCAACCGAGGAATGTCGCTTCAGGTAGCACGATTTTTAATTGTTTATCAGCAGGGCCTGTCCCGGCAATCCAAAGCTTTGCACCGGGTATCTGTTTTTTAACAAAGGCAAATATTTCAGGTAGGTCAAAAACACCTTTCTCTTCACTCAGGCGGCCAGCATACAATAATATTGGCTGAATATTATTATGTTTTATGGGTCTGGCTGCCATATTAAACGCATCATCCACCCAATGTTGGGTTAGAAAAACCTGCTGAGCATCAATGCCGATATCAGGGCTGGTTAGCCACCGCTGGTGGTCGCTGTTTAGTGTGAAAATACCGTCAAATTGCATATAGAACGCACGTAGGAGTCGCCTGATCCTATCGGTCTCATGTTCATTCAGGTGCGTCGTACTTTGCAAAAACTCTATCCAATCTGTGTGCATGAAGAAGTAAATGGGCACTGAAAATGCTTTTTGTAGGTAGAGCGTAATAGCGCCCATGAGCAACTCGGTAGAGCAGATAATCCGGTCGTAACTGCCTTGTTCAAAAATACCTTGTATCTGAATAATATCCGGAATATTGAACTCTTGTTCGCCAAGACTTTGAACTTTAAATTGTTGCATTGGCCTGACGACAATGAGGTGATCGTCGCTTTTTAAAGTCGGATGGCATGTCAGAATATCGATAGGGTAATCGTTCTTGTGTATCTCCTGTAGCGTGCTTTGTAAGGCAGAAGAAACGCCGTTATGATCCGCGAACGTATCTGTTAACCAGAGGATTTTTTCAGGGTGGCGGGCTTTATTCAGGTTGTCTGCTAATTCATTGAGAAAGGGACGGTTGCTGTAGATCACCTGGCTGGCAGCAAATGATGCGCCTGCGATAACAACTGAGGCAAGCGCCGGAAAGCTCAGCTCGTCCAACATCTTGCTAATGTTCAGGGCGGTCATATCATCCGTAGAGGGATTTTTTTCATTACCAAAAAGTGCCCGAAACTGTGTTGGTATCTCAAACTTGCGGATGAGTTCGTCGGTCGTGAGTTCGGCAAAATTGTTCTCGCCGGCATGAGCAAGGTGCTGGTTCAGGCGATTAAAGAAAATGTCAGTCACAACATGGTAAATTTCAGGTATACCATTGCGGATCACATCAAGAAAATTGTCCGGTTGCTTTCGGTGAGTGCGGGCAATCTCTTTAACTACTTTTAATGCGGGCCTGAACTCTTTGGTAACACCCAGACTGGTGAGAAATGCAGGCTTAGTACCAGAAAGGGCTTGATGGAAGGTTTTCAAAAAGGTGAGGGTGTATTTATGCCGTTTTAGTTCCTGCATGGCGTTGCTGACGCCCAGGCATAGCATTTTGTCTTGTAGTGAGCCTTTATGCAGCAGTAAACGCAGCAGCCCGGGGTCTTCCATATGAATAGCAACTTGCGAAAAATAGTCGAGGAAGGTGACGGTTAGCTTTTCCTCTTTTCCAACTTCTCCATAGGGAGCTGTATGGCCGTTCAGGATGGCTTCCAGTACTAATTCAGAGCGCTTCGTCTCTTTGAGGCGATTATGTAGATCTGGAATATGTACAAGTGTTCCGGTGCGGCCAGCAAAGATACCATTATGATCGTCGGAGCCGCCGGTTAAGGACTTTGTATAGGGGTTTTTACAGAAGTCATTGGGGTTAAGTTTATGTTTTCTTGCATAGGCGTCGATTTTTTCATCGCTGAGACTTTCTACCCAATGACGGGTTAGTTGGTTTTGCCAGTAACCGCGTTGCCCGTTTAACACTTCAAAGCGCTGAAACATGACGGCAAACTTTTCAAGGATTGAGATATCCGGGCGGTTCTTATGCGTATAAAAAAACAGCGGGTGTGGGAGTACCGTAGGGATATCGTTTTCCAACGTGAATCGGCTAAAGTTAAAAATATTGTGGCGGAGTTTATTCAGTTTGACCTCTTGTTCAGTTGTGAAGCCATAGGTTAAAACGTGGATGCTAAGTTCAGATCCTGGAAAGTGGCAGGTAAATTCAGCACCGACTAAAACATCATATCCCTTATCTAACAACTCCCAGCAAGAGCGCGCATTGTTATGGTTGGTGATAGTCACCAGATCTGTCGAATTGCGCTCGAGTGTCTTTATCAGATCTTTTGTTTCTAACCAGGTTTCGGGTAAACGTAATAAGCGCCCCCATAACTCATCCGGCACATCACTGTTTTTATCGTGGCAATGTATATCTATCTTTAATGTTTCTGCTTCAGCGAAACGCGTTTTTTGCTGCATAAGGAAAGCTTCGTAATCAGCATGAAGTTGCGTATGAAACATCGACTCAATGGTCATCTGGTAATCCTTATGAATCCCTTAAGAGGGCCTTCTGATAGCGGTATTTTTTAGTAGTTCTTGAGAGTATAGGGAGCGTTGTTTTAAGAAATATGACAAAACTGATATACGTCAATCATCAGACCTTTGGACGCGGTTACTATGGCCTGATGTTAAGGAATTAACTTTCTTTAATCTTTTTCAAACAGTCTTTAAATAAGTTTTCAACTAATTAAGGAAATCGTTATGAGTACATGTTGTGGGTCGTGCGGTGGGCGGGATGCAGAAGAAATTAAACAGCAAGAGCAGGCTGATACTGCAAAACGTAAAGAAGCAAATGAGAATAAGGACGAAGAGTAATTCAGCAAGGATTTGCCACGGTCTAATTATCATGACCAGGCGGTTTTAATAAAAATCGCCTGAGCTATTACATCTTAGCTGCTATAGCTAACACATCTGAACTCAACACCCATTTTCATATCTCCTTTGCTGTCACCATATTGCTGAAATACTCTTGATGACTGCTGATTAAATCCCATCTGAAATCGGACCCTGGCTCAAATTAATTTGAGTGGGTATTCCATGTATTTTTGATGTTTATCGGCATAAGCTGAAAAAGAATTGATATGCGTATATCGGGTTTCACTCAAGGGATATATGGAAAGGGTAGTGCATGGAATATAAAGACTATTATAAAATTCTGGGAGTTGAGCGGGAGGCCAGTGCCGCCGATATAAAGCGGGCTTATCAAAAGCTTGCCCGAAAATATCATCCTGATGTCAATAAGGAAAAAAATTCAGAGGAGCGCTTCAAAGAAGTAAATGAAGCCTACCATGCCTTAAAAGATCCTAAAAAACGCAAAGCTTATGATCAACTGGGTGCTAATTGGCATCAAGGGCAGACTTTCCAGCCACCACCAGGCTGGACGTTTCAGTTTACTCAATCCGGTATGAATCAGGATGATATTGCATCGGGTGGTTTCAGTAAGTTTTTTGATTATATTTTTGGCGGTAAAGGTGATGACTTGAGCGCGCAGATGCGTAATGTGCGTATGCGAGGTCAGGATCTTCACGCCACTATTCATATCAGTCTGGAAGATGCTTTTAACGGTGCTAAGCATACCCTGACGTTGGCTGTACCAGAGCAAAATGAACAGGGACAAATCAAACAGCGGACGCGCCAATTTACAGTTCATATCCCACAGGGTATCAGTGAAGGGCAGAGCGTACGGTTGGCCGGGCAAGGTGGGGTTGGTATAGGCGATATGCCCAATGGTGATTTGTACCTGCGTATTGCATTTGAGCCTCATCCTTATTTTCATGCGTTGGGACACGATATCTACCTTGAATTGCCAGTAACGCCCTGGGAGGCTGCGCTGGGATGTCAGATTAGTACACCTACCTTGTCTGGCCCTGTAATGCTGACTATTCCGGCTAACGCGCAAGCGGGACTGAAATTACGTTTAAAGGGCAAAGGGCTGCCAGGTCGTTCTGCAGGGGATCAGTACGTGATATTAAAAATCGTTAATCCGCCGGTTGATTCGGAAAAAACCAAGGTTCTCTATCAGCAAATGGCCTCTAGCCTATCTTTTAATCCACGTCACTTTGCCGGGGTGTGACATGCCATGTGTAATTCGCTCAGAATGGGTTGTGTATCAATAAGAAAGGTATCAGCATGAGTCATAAAGAACTGGTTCCCATGGTTGATATTCTGGCAGAGGTGCTGGATGAGTCATTGCAGTTATCGATTGGCGATATGTCACGGCTGTGTTCTATACAGCGTAAAGTAATTATCGACATGGTGCAGTTCGGTATTGTAGAACCTAAAGGGCAAGGCCTTAATAATTGGCGTTTTACAGGCCATGATCTGGTACGGGTGCGGCAAACGCTTAGATTGCAGAATGATCTGGGGATTAATTTGCCCGGTGCCGCTTTGGTGATTGATTTATTAGACGAGCTGAATGAGTTACGTGCGCGGATCAGAAGGAATCATACTCTTTGAAACTCGCTAAAACATATTCTTTATCAGAACTGATTAATGTTCTGCTTAGGATAACTGAAAGCAGGTAGCGCAGAATGATGCTGAATTATATCGAACAAAGCACGCTTAAAGTCCGGCATACGTTGGAATTAGCCGTGGGTGAAATGGCGGCACTAAAACAGAATATGCTGACACCAGACTTCGTGCTGCTGGCGCTGCTCTCTCAGCCAGACTCTGTAGCAATGCAGATTATCGGCTCTTTATCTCCCAACCCTGTTGATATAGCGACCCAAATTAAAGGGCAGATATATCAGTATTATAAAATGGCAGCGCCGACACAAGGGAATCAGATTTTTGCCTCGAAAGAACTGGGTGATGTTTTTCAGATAGCTTATGACGAAAGCCGACGTTTGGGCGACACGTATATTTCTACAGGTATCCTGTTCTTTGCGCTGTTTGACCCCAAAGCAGGGCATACTGCCGAGTTTTTAAAGAAGGCGGGGCTTGAGCAGAAAAAGGTAATGAAAGTTTTAAGTGAGCTTCGCAGTAGCACGCCAATAACCTCAGATGATGCCGAAACCAAGGCAGATCTATTGTCCCGCTATACTCAGGATCTGACTCGCCAGGCCAGAGAGGGCAAGCTTGATCCTGTTATTGGCAGGGATAAGGAAATTGATCAGATTATTCAAACACTTTCACGGCGTAAAAAAAACAATCCGGTGCTGATTGGTGAAGCAGGTGTTGGTAAAACCGTTATCGTCGAAGGGTTGGCGCAGCGGATGGCGAGTGCGGATGTGCCCGATACTCTGTTAAATAAGCGATTATTATCGTTGGAAATGAGCGAACTTGTCGCAGGTGCAGCGATGCGCGGTGAGTTTGAAGAACGCCTTAAATCTGTGCGTGATGCGGTTATTAAATCGGATGGGCAGGTCATACTGTTTATTGATGAGCTGCATACGATGGTTGGTGCTGGAGCAACGGCAGGAGGAATTGATGCGTCGAGTATGCTAAAAACAGCACTGGCAAAAGGTAGTATGCAGATGATCGGCGCAGATACGCTGGCGGAATACCACGCCTATGTAGAAGCCGATAAAGCACTCGAACGCCGTTTTCATCCCATATTGGTGCGTGAGCCGAATATTGAAGACAGCATAGCGATCTTGAAAGGGATTGCTCCACGATACGAAAAACATCACCAGGTGCATTATGCAGACAGTGCGTTGGCGGCGGCGGCGGAGTTTTCAGAGCGCTATATTACGGATAGGAACTTGCCGGATAAAGCCGTCGATTTAATTGATGAAGCGGGAGCTCATAAACGTATCAGTCTGAATGCCCTGCCTCATGACATTAAGCAATTAGAACTGCAGCACAGCCAGTTACAGCAAGATAAGACGGATGCATTTAATGCGCAGAACTTTGAAAAAGTGGCCAGTCTTCAGATGGAGATTATTAAGCAAGAGGAAAAGCTGCAGAAGCTGCATGCGCGTTGGGAAAGCGAGCGTAGTGCGGAAAATGATCTGGTTGAGGCTGATGACATTGCCGAAGTGGTATCTCGCTGGACGGGTATTCCGGTTGCACGCATGGTTGAATCAGAAGCCAACAAATTGGCACGCATGGAGGAACAGCTGCACCAGCGCATCATAGGGCAGGATGATGCGGTACGTTCAGTTGCGGATGCTATCAGGCGAAACCGCACCGGGATAACATCACCGTTACGACCCATTGGTACCTTTCTTTTTTTGGGGCCAACCGGTGTCGGCAAAACAGAGTTAGCTCGCACACTAGCAGAGTTTCTGCTGGATGATGAAACGCGTATCGTCAGATTGGATATGTCGGAGTATATGGAGCGCCATGAAGTCTCCAAAATGATTGGTGCACCTCCCGGCTATATTGGTTATGGAGAAGGCGGCCAGCTCACAGAAAAAGTACGGCGTAATCCCTACACAGTAGTGTTGCTGGATGAAATTGAAAAAGCGCATCCGGATGTGTTTAATATTCTCTTACAAATTCTGGAGGATGGTCATCTGACGGATGCTCAAGGACGCAAGGTGTCGTTTCGTAATACTATTCTGATAGGTACCTCCAATCTGGGTACCGAGTCCTTATCACCTGATAAACGTGAAATAGGTTTTGTTCATTCAAAAGTCGCTGATTACGATGAAGCAAGGCGATTCGTTATGAAGGAGGTTAAGCGTTTCTTTAAGCCCGAATTCCTTAACCGTTTAGACGATATCATCGTGTTCCATTATCTGGAAGAAGATGATGTTCAGAAGATAGCCAGGATATTTGCCAAAGCACTGGTGAAACGAATGGCCGATCATAAGATCGAACTGACGATAGATGCTGATGTGGTTGCTAAGATAGCGGTCGATGGCTATGATCCTGCGTATGGTGCCCGGCCATTGCGACGGGAGTTTGAGCGACAAATAGAAAATCCGTTGGCCATGAAAATTGTTGAAGGTACGTGCGGAGATAACAGTCGGGTTGATATCAGATTGGTTGGAGGCGTGATAACTTTTAAAATTGATGCTGTACCGCAAGTGCCTGCTGTACCATCTGTATCGACGGAGCCCGCTGCTGAGCCTAAAGCGTCTTAGAGCGTCTTAAGTATTTTCGGGTGAGTTCTTTTGTTGTTATACATCTCTCTTAATAAATAGGCTGTTTTCTTGAAAAAAATTGCAGTGTTTGTCGATGTGCAAAATATTTATTACACCACGCGGCAAGCTTATGGTCGCCAGTTTAATTATCGTAAGCTTTGGGAGCGCATCAGTTCACAGGGTGAAATAGTGTCTGCAACCGCCTATGCGATTCATCGGGGCGATGAGAAGCAGCTTAAATTTCAAAATGCACTTAAGCATATGGGTTTTACTGTCAAACTTAAGCCTTTTATCCAGCGCAGTGATGGCTCGGCAAAAGGAGACTGGGATGTCGGTATCGCTATTGATGTGATGGACATCTCAAGAGATATGGATACTGTTATATTATTGTCGGGAGACGGGGACTTTGATCTGCTGATGGATAAAATCCGTGATGATTATCATGTTAGTGCAGAAGTGTATGGCGTTCCTTCGCTCACCGCTAACTCGTTGGTTGAAGCGGCCAGTGTTTTCCATCCAATTGGCGATGATTTGCTTATTTAATTTCTTTCTGCTTTTTTTTAATGAATAGTCCTATACAGAATGTATCCGGGTTAACCGGCCTTTTAAGCCGGTTAAGACACGATCTGCTATGAACTATTTTTTTGTGGCGTCCTTAATATTAAATTGATCCAAATCGTTGGTAATATCCACAGTGACGTTAGCTGATGGGATTTTGAAGTCATAAACCCGTTCCCAGCTTTTGCTTTCAGGCGTGCGTTCCCACACGGTTCCTGCATTATAAGTTAACAGGTCGGCTAGTGTCGGATCCATTTCGCATACCTTCTGCAAAGGAACAGGAAGCATATTGGCCAGCTCATTTTCTACATACTCTTCTGATTCGTAGCCTGTATATAAACGCCAACCCGTGTCGTTAAGATGCTCAGGTACGGTTTTATACATAAAGCGTATGGGTAGGTTTTCATCAAATGTCATTTTTGAAACTAATAGCAGAAAACCATTTTTTGTTTGGTTAGTTTCAGTGTCTTTGGAAGCAGAGGTGTCTACAGCAGGCGTTTTCATAGCAAGATCCAACGAATTTTTGAACAATCAATAGTGTAAAGCAAAGTGAATAAATTGGGGACTAAAACAAAAAAGCCCGTCATGCGACGGGCTTTATATTATCAGCTGTAATTAAGCCTGAACTGAAGGAATAACAGTTGAAGCTTTAGCTGTGTAGCTTTCGATCTGGTCGAAGTTCAGGTAACGGTATACATCTTCAGCCATCGGATCCAGCTTAGCAGTGTATTCCATGTACTCTTCAACGGTTGGGATCTTACCTAGCAGTGCGGCAACCGCAGCCAGTTCAGCCGATGACAGGTAAACATTGGCACCGTTACCCAGACGGTTAGGGAAGTTACGTGTTGAAGTAGATACAACCGTTGACTTCTCTGCTACGCGTGCCTGGTTACCCATACACAGTGAACAGCCTGGCATTTCCATACGAGCGCCGGCTCTGCCGAAGATGTTGTAATAACCTTCTTCAGTTAGCTGAGCCGCATCCATTTTCGTTGGTGGAGCAATCCACATACGTGTCGGCAGTGAAGTGTTAGCAGCGTCTAACAGTTTACCGGCCGCACGGAAGTGACCAATGTTGGTCATGCACGAACCAAGGAAGACTTCATCAATTTTAGTACCGGCCACTTCAGACAGGATTTTCACATCATCCGGATCGTTAGGGCAGGCCAGAATTGGTTCTTTCACATCATTCAGATCAATTTCGATGACCGCTGCATATTGAGCATCTGCATCAGCAGACAGCAGTTCAGGATTAGCCAGCCATTCCTGCATACCCGCAATACGGCGTTCGATAGTGCGAACATCACCGTAGCCTTCAGAAATCATCCACTTCAGCATGACGATGTTAGAGTTCAGGTATTCGCGGATAGGTGCTTCATCCAGCTTGATAGAACAAGCCGCTGCTGAGCGTTCTGCAGCAGAGTCGGACAGTTCAAATGCCTGCTCAACTTTCAGGTTAGGCAAGCCTTCGATTTCCAGGATACGGCCAGAGAAGATGTTTTTCTTACCCGCTTTAGCAACCGTCAGCAGACCTGCTTTAATGGCATACAAAGGAATTGCGTTAACCAGGTCACGTAATGTGATACCCGGGTGCATTTTGTCACCTTTAAAGCGTACCAGAACAGATTCAGGCATATCCAGAGGCATGACACCGGTAGCTGCAGCGAATGCAACCAGACCAGAACCCGCTGGGAAAGAGATACCAATCGGGAAACGTGTATGAGAGTCACCGCCAGTACCGACTGTGTCAGGCAGCAGCATACGGTTTAGCCAAGAGTGAATGATTCCATCGCCAGGGCGCAGAGAAACACCGCCACGGTTCATAATGAAATCAGGCAGCGTGTGGTGAGTCTGAACATCAACTGGTTTTGGATACGCTGCTGTGTGACAGAAAGACTGCATTGTCAAATCTGCAGAGAAGCCCAGGCAAGCGAGATCTTTAAGTTCATCACGCGTCATAGGCCCGGTAGTATCCTGAGAGCCTACTGTCGTCATTTTTGGCTCGCAGTAAGTGCCGGGAAGAACACCGGCTACGCCGCATGCGATACCTACCATTTTCTGAGCATGAGTGTAGCTTTTGCCACTATCTGCTGGTTGATCTGGTTTACGGAATAACTCAGTAGGGGCTAAACCTAGCGCTGTACGTGCTTTGTCAGTCAGGCCACGACCGATGATCAGTGGAATACGGCCGCCAGCACGAACTTCATCAAGCAGCACCTGCGTTTTTAATTCAAAAGTGCAAAGCTCTTCGCCGGTTTCAGCGTTTTTAGCAACACCTTTATATGGATAAACGTCAATAACGTCACCCATATTCATTTTTTCTACGTCCATTTCGATCGGCAAAGCGCCGGCATCTTCCATTGTGTTGAAGAAGATAGGAGCAATTTTGTTTCCGAAACAGTAACCGCCAGCGCGTTTGTTAGGCACGTTCGGGATATCATCACCGAAGAACCACAAAACAGAGTTAGTAGCAGATTTACGCGAAGAGCCTGTACCTACAACATCGCCAACGTAGGCAACAGGGTGACCTTTGGCTTTGATCTCTGCGATCTGTTTTAGCGGGCCAACAGAGCCTGGGACGTCAGGAATGATACCGTCACGTTCCATTTTCAGCATTGCGTTGGCATGTGCCGGAATGTCTGGACGTGTGAATGCGTCAGGCGCTGGAGAAAGGTCGTCAGTGTTAGTTTCACCGGTTACTTTGAATACAGTAACAGTAATTTTTTCAGCAAGTTCCGGCTTTGACGTGAACCATTCAGCATTTGCCCATGATTCAAGAATCTGTTTAGCGTGGACATTGCCTGCTTCTGCTTTTTCCTGAACATCATGGAATGCATCAAATACCAGTAAAGTATGAGAAAGCGCTTTAGCTGCTGTAGGTGCCAGTGACTCATCGTCGAGGCAATCAATCAGCGGCTGAATGTTATAACCACCCAGCATAGTGCCCAAAATTTCAGTGGCTTTTACTTTATCTAATAAAGGAGACTTTGCTTCGCCTTTAGTGATGGCTGCAAGAAAACCTGCTTTTACATAAGCTGCCTGATCAACACCAGCTGGAACACGGTTCAGCAACAGATCTAACAGGAATTCTTCTTCACCTGCAGGTGGGTTTTTCAGTAGTTCAACCAGGCCCGCTGTTTGATCAGCATCTAGTGGTTTTGCTGGTATGCCTTCAACGGCGCGTTCTTCTACGTGTTTACGATAAGCTTCTAGCACGATATAGCCCTCAACTGTTATTCCCACCGGTCTTTACTCACCACACCGGAAATTCGGTGTTGGTAAAGATTTAGTCTCGTTATTAATATGCGTGCAGATTCTAGCTTATAGGCGGCTTAAAGTTAAGTTTGTAGACAAATCAGAGTGTTAGACTTTGTGCCTAAGCCCTTGGATATCCGTTCTACTATTTTGAATTTTATGAAAAATAAGCAATTCTCCCATCAATTCTTCATTATTATACTATGCTGTAAATTATGACACGCGGTTAACAATCTGACGAATAAAATAAGAATCATTCAATTATGCTAGTTCAGGAAAACGAAAAGGTTAATTCTCCCATTTGGATGGCGCTGTCAGATTGGGGTATTAATGCGGAACTTGAAAGTGATCTGGCTGAAAATATTCAGGCCGCATTTGAGTCTATGGAGCAAAAAAGTCTGATTTACAAGGGCGCTTTATCTGAGCTTAATTTGAACTTGGCTATCCGAAAAGTAGCCAGTCAGCCTATGGAGCTCATGACACATGTAAAACGTTTCTACCTTGCCATGCTGTGTCGTTCCGAGAAAAAGGTACTGGGAGCGCTAATAGACCTTCTTATTATTTTAAGATACAGAGGTAATCCTTTATTACTTCGGCTGATTAAAGAGGCTGAAGCTATTTTAGACGCAGGTTTATGTGAGCAGCTTAAAACAATTGCCGCGGCTAAAACGGCAAATGGTATTCTCCAGCTGGACGTGTCAGCGTCAATCCTGATAAATGGTTGTAGCTTGCCTGCTACCTATCAAAAGAAGGAGCAGCGCTGAATGGCTGTCAGAAAGGGAGAGTTCACTAATGTTTTGCTTGTCGGTTTTCAGGGAAGCACCTTACACACGCTCGAGTATTTTTTTCAATCTCATCATAGCGGAAAAAAATACAGCGTTGTCAGTGCGGCGCAACAAGCTAACTGGGCTATTTTTAACGCAGACCAACCTCAGCCAAAGGCTTTACTGCAAACCTATCTCGAAAGCAAAATAAACTTACCGGCTATAGTTATCTCAATCGCGAATCTGGAATGGAATCGCAGTGTTACCTTATGTAAGCCTTTTAGTGTTAAAGATCTCGAAAATGCAATAGAAACGCTTTTTAACGACATAATTAATGCTAAAAAGACGGCCGATAATAGCAAATTAACACTTGATATTTCCTCCACGGGTTTATCATTGATGGCAGCAGAGGCAGCAGAGGCAGCAGAGGCAGCAGAGGCAGCAGAGGCAGCAGAGGCAGCAGAGGCAGCAGAGGCAGCAGAGGCAGCAGAGGCAGCAGAGGCAGCAGAGGCAGCAGAGGCAGCAGAGGCAGCAGAG
>NZ_JBFIIH010000105.1:0-15181 GCF_041601355.1 Neptunomonas sp. | reverse complement strand
GGTAAATATGGTGGGCCCACCAGGACTTGAACCTGGGACCGACGGATTATGAGTCCGGCGCTCTAACCAACTGAGCTATAGGCCCTAAAAGAGTCGCCAATAATACAGATTCTGAATCATTGGCGCAATAGATTGATATGCAAAGAGAAAACTATTCGTCCAAGAAGCTGCGTAAGTGATCAGATCGGCTTGGGTGGCGTAGCTTTCTGAGTGCTTTTGCTTCAATCTGACGGATACGTTCACGTGTTACGTCAAACTGTTTGCCTACTTCTTCAAGAGTGTGATCGGTATTCATATCGATACCGAAACGCATTCTCAGAACTTTGGCTTCACGTGCTGTGAGTCCGGCCAGTACTTCTCGTGTCGCTTCACGCAGGCCTTCGCCGGTTGCAGAGTCGACAGGGGAGGTGTGGTTCCCGTCTTCAATAAAGTCGCCGAGACTTGAGTCTTCATCGTCGCCAATCGGCGTTTCCATCGAAATGGGTTCTTTGGCAATTTTCAGGACTTTCCTGATCTTGTCTTCTGGCATTTCCATGCGTTCTGCCAACTCTTCAGGGAGTGGCTCGCGCCCCATTTCCTGAAGCATCTGGCGAGAGATACGGTTCAGCTTATTAATCGTTTCGATCATGTGCACCGGAATACGAATGGTGCGCGCCTGATCCGCAATAGAACGAGTAATTGCTTGTCGGATCCACCAGGTAGCATAAGTTGAGAATTTGTAACCGCGACGATATTCGAATTTATCGACGGCTTTCATCAAGCCAATGTTACCTTCCTGAATGAGGTCGAGGAATTGCAGGCCGCGGTTGGTATATTTTTTAGCGATAGAAATAACCAGACGCAGGTTGGCCTCCACCATCTCTTTTTTGGCGCGTCGGGCATGCGCTTCACCGATGGATAAGCGACGGTTAATGTCTTTAATATCAGCTAGAGAGATCTGTGCTTCTTCTTCAAGTTGAATAAGCTTACGTTGGGCGCGTTGTAGGTCCGGCAAATTAATTTTGATTGCGCGTGAGTACTCAGCGCCAGATGCGGCCATTTTCTCTAGCCAGGCAGGATCTGTTTCGTTGCCAGGGAATTCTTTGATGAAGAATATTCTCGGCATTTTACAGCGCTGTACACAGATACGCATAATGGTGCGTTCTTGCAAACGAGTACGTTCGATAAATTTTCTTACTCGCGTGACGAGTGTTTCGTAGAAGCGAGGAGATAGTTTAATCGGAGAAAAGGAAGTAGCCAGCTGTTCCATTGCTTCGTTAAAAGCCTGGCTGTGACGACCTTCTTTTTCTATGGCTTCATAAACAGCCAGTAAATTATCTTTGATCAGAGTGAAACGGACGCGCGCTTCTTCCGGATCCGGGCCGCGATCACCCTCTTCTTCATCATCGCTGTCGCTGTCCTCGTCATCACTCTCGTCGTCATCATTGCTCTCATCTACTTCGGGCGCATTTTTCAATGCCTCTTCAGCTAATGCGAGAATGACGCTATCAGGGTCGATGTAGCCGCTGAATATATCGCTGAGGCGGCCTTCTTCCTGAAGTACCGAATTGTAAGCTTCAAGAATGATTTCCACTGATCCTGGGAAGCATGAAAGAGCCGACATGACTTCACGGATGCCTTCTTCGATGCGTTTGGCAATGACAATTTCGCCTTCGCGTGTCAGTAGCTCAACCGTGCCCATCTCGCGCATATACATGCGGACAGGGTCGGTAGTGCGGCCGGCATCTGACTCCACTGCGGCTAGTGCGGCAACGGCTTCTTCATCTGCATCTTCTGATGAATCGCCTTCTTTCATCAGAAGGGTTTCAGCATCGGGCGCTTCTTCAGACACAGGAATACCCATGTCATTGATCATGCGGATTATATCTTCGACCTGATCGGGATCGGCGATGTCTTCAGGCAGGTGATCATTCACCTCAGTATATGTGAGATAGCCTTGTTCTTTACCGCGAGCTATCAGTTCTTTGAGACGAGATTGCTGCTGAGAGATGCCAGTCATAGATGTCCTACGATGATGCGATTTGAACTACAAAAAAAGTGAGCGCGACATTATAACGTTGAGCCCATGTCAAAGCTAGTTTTAACCCGTGTTGAGCGCTTTACAGGTATAACATTAGTCTATTTATAGATTGTTGGGATGAAATATAAAAAAACAACTGCTTATTTTCTGGATATTAGATATGTCAGGCGCTTTTTTTCATCATGACTCAGGGTTGAAAGTGATTTCTTTTGTAATTTCTCAAGTTCTGAGTCGTGCTGGCGTGATAAGAGTTTATTCCAGGCTTCGTCAAAGAGCTGGTTTGGATCGCCACTTAAAACCGGGTCCAGATGGGATATTTCGCTAAGTGCTAAAAGGTGTTTGTTGAAATTGGGGTCATCCCGCCAGTCGATAAGAAGCGGGCCGAGCGATACTGTTTGTGTCTGCTGGAGGTAATGGATCAATAAAGCGAGTAGTTCAATATGAGGCTCATTCAACGAGGAGAGCGCTTCTGGATTTTTGACTTTCGAGGCCAGGGCGGGGTGGTGCAATAACAAGGATATTATATGGCTGCACAAACTGGCTGTTTCTTTTGGAGTTGTGTTTGAAAATGGGTTTTGCGGCCTGAAAGTCGGTCTGCTGACTGATTCGTTCGGCGTTGCGATGGGCGGTGTGCTTTGAGTAAGGTTGATAGTGCTGTTAATTTGCTCGAGAGTAAGGCCGGTTACTTCGCATATTTTTTCCAGCATCATTTGTTGTAACAGGCTGGTTTTCATCTGCTGAATCAGGGGGAGTGCTTTGTTGCTGAATCTTGCCCGCCCGTCCATCGATGTCATGTCTACCTCTTCGGACAAGGATCGGAAAAAGAAGTCACTTAACTGCGGGGCTTCATTCAGGCGTTTTTCAAAACCTTGCTTCGATTCCTGGCGGATAAGTGTGTCCGGATCTTCGCCTTCGGGTAGAAAAAGGAAGCGTGCTTGCAAGCCGTCTTTAATGATGGGTAAGGCGGCTTCCAATGCGCGTTCGGCGGCTTTTCTGCCGGCATTGTCGCCATCAAAACAAAAAATGATTTCTGGAACAGTTTTGAACAAACGTTCCAGATGCTGGGCCGTCGTTGCTGTACCCAGCGTTGCTACTGCATAGGTGATTCCAAATTGCGCCAGGCTGATGACATCCATGTAGCCTTCAACAATAATAATGCGTTCCAGTTTTGTTGATAGCTTGCGTGCTTCGTAGAGTCCGTAAAGTTCGCGGCTTTTATGAAAAGTATCAGTTTCCGGTGAGTTCAGATATTTGGGCTTATCATCGCCTAGTACGCGTCCGCCAAAGGCTATAACGCGGCCACGCATATCGCGAATGGGAAAGATAATCCGTTCACGAAAGCGGTCGTATAGGCTATCTTTTTCTTCGTGCCTGATGAGCATGCCGCTGGTTTCAAGTAGCTGTTGTTCTTGTGGTGTTGTGCCAAGCGCTTTTAGCAGGTTATCCCAGCCCGGAGGTGCGTAGCCGATACCGAACAGGTGTGCAATTTTCCCCGTCAATCCACGTGATTTCAGGTAGGAAACGGCCTGGTCTCTATGTTGATGGGACTTTAATTGTTTTTGGTAATATGAGGCAGCGGCATCAAGAATGTTGTATTGCGCTTTGTATTCGTTTCGCTGTTGTTCCTGTTGCTCATCCCGTGGTACGTCAACACCGACAAGTTTGGCGACCTCTTCAACGGCTTGGGGGAACTCAAGGCGATCGTATTCCATCAGGAAGCCGATAGCGTTACCACCTGCGCCGCAGCCAAAGCAGTAATAGAATTGTTTGTCGGGACTAACGGAAAAAGAGGGAGATTTTTCCTGATGAAACGGACAAAGTCCTGAGTAGTTCTTACCGGACTTTTTTAGTTTAACGCGACCATCAATAAGATCGACTATATTGACGCGAGCTAAAAGGTCGTCAATAAAATTTTGCGGTATGCGCCCAGCCATATTTTACTCAATCATTGGTAATGATGAGGATCTTAACGTGTCAGACGCTCTTTTACGAGCTTTGAGACCATGCCCATATCGGCGCGGCCTTGTAGTTTAGGCTTTAATTCTGCCATTACTTTGCCCATATCCTGAGCTCCGCTCGCTCCAGTGGCGGCGATAGCTTCTTCCAGGGCCGTGTTTATTTCTTCATCATTCAGCGATTGCGGCAAGTAGGTTTTAATCACCTCCAGTTCTTGTCGCTCGATGTCCGCCAGGTCAGTGCGGTTCGCTTTGTCATATTGTGAGATTGAATCGCGTCGCTGTTTGGACATTTTATCCAATACAGAAATAATTCTTTGATCATCCAACTCAATACGCTCATCGACTTCGATGCGTTTGATTTCTGCCAAAATTAAACGAATAGTTCCCAGCAGTGCTTTGTCTTTTGCACGCATTGCTGCTTTCATCGCTTCAGTAATCTGTTTCTTGAGTACTGGCATTATGGCCTGGCCTGTGTTGGATAATGGTTAAATCTCGAAAAGGTGACGCATTCTGGCTAAATACTAGTACATGCGTACGCGACGAGAAATATCACGAGATACTTTCTTAGCGTGACGTTTTACAGCGGCTGCTGCTTTACGTTTACGAACGGATGTTGGCTTTTCGTAAAATTCACGTTTACGAACTTCAGCAAGAACACCTGCTTTTTCACAAGAACGCTTAAAACGACGAAGTGCTACATCAAATGGCTCGTTATCTTTTACTTTTACTGCAGGCATGTTTACTTAAACCTAACTTAAATGAATGATAAATACCTCAGTTGAGATCAGTTCCCAAATGAGGCGATAAATTTTACGACCAAGAGTGACAATTGTCAAAGTGATATTCGTGTAATTGAGAGGTATATAAGCGATAATGTCGGCGTTTTCAGATATTAAGTGAGTGATACAGTAAAGATGAAAGTTCTGGGGATCGAGACCTCCTGTGATGAGACTGGGGTCGCCATATATGATAATGACCAGGGGCTGCTGGCGGATACGCTATATAGCCAGGTTGCCATGCATTCTGAATATGGAGGGGTAGTGCCTGAGCTGGCGTCACGTGATCATATTCGCAAACTGTTACCTTTAATAAGTGAAACATTAAAACTGGCCGGTCTGAAAGCGTCTGAGATTGATGCTGTCGCCTATACTGCAGGGCCTGGTCTGGTTGGTGCACTGATGGTGGGCGCAGCTACGGGCCGCGCATTAGCGATGGGGTGGGATGTGCCGGCGATTGGTGTGCATCATATGGAAGGCCACTTGCTGGCACCGATGCTGGAAGAAAACCCGCCAGATTTTCCATTTGTGGCTTTGCTGGTGAGCGGTGGGCATACGCAACTCGTCAAAGTGACGGGTATTGGTCATTATGAGCTATTAGGTGAGTCGCTCGATGATGCCGCCGGTGAGGCGTTTGATAAGGCCGCTAAAATGCTCGGTCTGGATTATCCGGGAGGCCCTTTAATCGCAAAACTGGCTGAAAAAGGAGATCGTAAGCGTTTACGCTTTCCCCGTCCTATGACGGATCGACCCGGATTGGATTTTAGTTTTTCTGGTTTGAAAACTTTTACAATGAATACCATTAGCGCTCATAAAGTTGATGGGGTACTCTCCGGGCAGGATAAAGCCGACATCGCGGCAGCCTTTGAGGAGGCAACCGTTGATACGCTGACTATTAAATGCCGCCGTGCTCTGCAGCAAACCGGCTTGAAACAGTTAATTATTGCGGGCGGGGTAAGTGCCAACCAGCGTTTGCGTGATGCATTGGAAAAGATGGTTAAAAAAGAGAAAGCTCAGCTTTATTATGCACGTCAGGCATTCTGTACAGATAATGGTGCGATGATTGCTTATGCAGGTTGTCAGCGTTTACTGGCAGGTCAATCGAGTGATCTGGTAATTGAAGCCAGGCCTCGTTGGGCTATGGATTTGTTAGATGCGTGCTCTTAAATAAATATTTTGTGATTAGGTGGTCGTTGAGTGGATATTGTTTATATCAGTTCTCTGCAAGTAGAGACGGTTATTGGTATTTATGACTGGGAGCGTGAAGTTCGTCAAGTGGTGACCCTGGATCTGGAGATGGGTACTGATATAAGGCAGGCTGCTTTGACAGAAGATATCGATAGTACGCTGAACTATAAAAGCGTTTGTGATCGTCTGATCGAGTTTGTACAAGAAAGCGAGTTTTTATTGGTTGAAACTATGGCGGAAGAAATAGCCACTTTGGTCATGCATGAATTTAATGTGCCGTGGTTAAAGTTGCGCTTAGGGAAGCCGAATGCGATTTCACAAGCAGCGGATGTCGGTGTGATTATCGAAAGAGGGAAACGTTTCTGATGCCATGCGTTTATTTAAGTATCGGTAGTAATATTGAGAGATATAAACATGTAACCGCCGGTTTAGATATACTCAATACCTGCTTCTCTCCTTTGGTTATCTCGTCTGTTTATGAAAGTGAGTCTGTAGGGTTTAATGGTAGCCCTTTTTTAAATCTGGTGGTTGGGTTGGATACCGATCTTGAGATTGGCGCGTTGTCGGCTTTACTGAAAGGTATTGAGGATGACAATGGTCGGGTTCGGGGTGGGCCAAAGTTTGCTCCACGGACGCTGGATATTGATATATTAACCTTTGCCGATCAGGCAGGTTGCTTTGCTGGTGTTCAGGTGCCAAGAGATGAGATTTTGACCAATGCTTTTGTGCTTTGGCCGTTGGCTGAAGTGGCTCCACTTGATATGCACCCTGTTGTTGGTAAAAACTATCAGACGTTATGGCGTGAGTATGATAAATCCACTCAGAAGTTGTATCCGGTGAATTTTAATTGGCAGGGTCGTTTGATATCACGCTGCGCCTGATAGGCCCATGATTAGCGTGTATGGGCTTTGTTATTTAGTCTTGGCACATCTCTAGCTGCAGGCGCTTTATCTCATTGCCAAGTGCTGCGCCTGTAAAGCCTTTCTGAATCAGGTCACTTGGGTTAATTGCTTTAAGTCGCATTAGTAAGGCTTCAATTCCTTCGGTTTTTAATTCTTCCTGATAAAGTGCGCGGCTTAATAAACGGCAGGCATCAAGTATGCCGGAGAGGCGTTCCGGGCGACGGATCAGATCCAGCGCCTGAATTAAACTCAAACGCTGCCCGGCGGTTGCTTCCTGCCACGTGTGTAATAATTCAATCGCTTTAACTGTATGAATGCTTAGGTCTCGGTATTGGTTCGGTGTTTTTAATCGTTGGCAGGTATCGAGTAATGCGATCTCGGCGTTGGATCTATCCATAAAACAAAGCGTGCAGAGTGTTGCAAAGCGCACTTGGTTTTCAGTTTTATCAGTAAACAGCTGTTGCAGTGAGTCAGCGACCGGTGAGTTTATCAGCGCTTTGAATTCCGGAAAAAGTTTCTTAAGCGCATGACTGTTTTCCAGAACAAGAAAAAAGGTCAGAGGTGATTTTTCTCCTAAGGCTCGATCCAGTTCTTGCCATATTCGTTCTCTGGTCAGATGTTCCAGTTCGTCAGTGTCTGAAATTTCCTGCATGAGTTGCAGTGTCTCTGCTGCCAGAGTAAAGCCAAGATGAGCATAGCGAGCAGCAAAACGCGCGACTCTTAAGACGCGCAAAGGGTCTTCACTAAAGGCTGGTGATACGTGGCGTAATATCTTTGCCTCCAGATCGTGTTGTCCCCCATAAGGGTCAATAAGTTGTCCATCATTGGATAGTGCCATCGCGTTGATGGTCAGGTCTCGCCTGGAAAGATCTTCCTCCAGAGTGACGTCCGGGCTGGCGTGGTATTGAAAGCCGCTATAACCTTTTCCGCTTTTCCTTTCGGTGCGGGCAAGCGCATACTCTTCGCCGCTTGTCGGATGAATAAAAACAGGAAAGTCGCTGCCGACGGGTTTATATCCCAGAGTAAGCATGGCTTCGGGCGTTGCGCCGACCACCACCCAGTCTTTATCATAAACCGGATAATTGAGCAGTGTGTCTCTGACGGCCCCACCGACAAGATAGATATCCATAAAAGATCTTTAAATCCCGTTATTCAGATTCTATTTTTTCTGGTTGAGATGACGTCCAGGCTTCGAAGCCACCATCAAGACTACTGACGCGCTCAAAACCTTGGTGTACAAGATATTGTGCGGCCGATTGGCTGCTGATGCCGTGATAACAACAAACAATCAAAGGGGTTTCAAAGTTTGCTGCCATCATGAACTCATGCAAATTGTCATTCGACAAATTAAAGGCGCCGGGTATGTGGCCTTGTCGGAAGCTTTGAGTATCTCTGATGTCGACAACAACGGCACCCTTTTCAAGCCAGTCGATTGCTTGAGTAGAGTCGATGCAAGTATATTGATCCATAGTGATTATCCTGTCGCGAATGCTGATTTTTGTAAGCTAGGCGTATGATAGTAAGTTAAGTCATCCAGCCGCAGGGCAGTAAGTTTTAAGCCCCAGATGCAGCCCGTATCTAATGCATATACGTTATGAGTGTCTGCAGCGCCTTGTAGTGCAGCCCAATGCCCGAAAATAATATTTTCCCCGGCAGTCTTGCGGTGCGGGTGTTTATACCAGGGCAGAAAACCATCAGGTTGCGTTTCAAGGCCGCCTTTGGAAGCAAACTCAAGTTTACCCTCAGGCGTACAGAAGCGCATCCGCGTCAGATAATTGGTGATCGTACGCAGGCGCTTCCAGCCTTTCAGATCGTTACTCCATGTCTCCGGTTTATTGCCATACATATGCTCAAAAAAAGCGTGAGCTTTAGTTGAGCGTAAGGTGTTTTCGACTTCTTGCGCTCTTTTTTGTGCATTGTTGATTGACCAGTCTGGCGGTATGCCTGCATGGACCATGGTAAAGTTTAATACGGTATCGGTGTGCAGAAGCGGTTGTTGCTGTAACCAGTGCATCAGCTCTTCGCGATCAGGGGCGTTGAGTATCTCGTCCAGCGTATCACTCTTTTTTTTTCGTGTTATATCGTAATGAACCGCGAGGAGGTGCAGGTCGTGATTGCCAAGAACCATATGGGCCTGAACACCGAGTTCTTTAATGAAGCGCAGTGTTTGTAGAGATTTAGGGCCGCGGTTAACTAAGTCACCACATAGCCAGAGCTTATCATTTTGACTAAAATTAATCAGTCCAAGCAGGTTTTGAAACTCATCAAAACAACCCTGAATATCACCGATAGCATAGGTGGCCATAAGTCATCCTTTTCATACCCGGTTAGTGATTGAAATGACCTTGCATAGCTACCATTAATGCAAGGCGTTGGGTTGTGCTAATGTGAATGCAGGGATAGGGGCATTGAAGCGCTCACCTTCCGCTGTTTCCATGGTGTAATGGCCGAACATGCTGCCAACACGTGTGGCCAGAACGGTGCCGCTGGTATATTTGTAGCTGTCATGTGCGGGTATGACAGGTTGTTCGCCAACAACGCCTTCTCCTTCAATTTCCTGTACATGTTCATTACCGTCGGTAACGACCCAGCGACGGCTGAGTAGCTTTACGGCCTGGTTGTTTTCATTCGTAATTGTGATCTCATAAGAGAATACAAAGCGATGCGACTCCGCATCTGACTGATTTGGCAGAAAACGTGTGGCGATCTCGATTTTGATCAGGGTGCTGGGGTCAAGGTGATCCATGTCAGGTTTGTAGTCTCTATTGTGGTGTCAAAAAATCGGCAATGCTGATGAAGTCTTGCACTGATAAACGTTCCGGTCGCAAAGACGGATCAATCTGCAGTATTTCAAGTTGCTCTGTACTGATCAGTTCTTTTAAATTGTTGCGCAGGGTTTTGCGTCGATGCGCAAAGGCTGTTTTGACAATTTGTTTCAGAACCACTGGGTCTTTGGCGACAAAAGGCAGCTCTTGGTAAGGGGTGAGCCTGACAATCGCTGAGTCAACTTTGGGTACCGGGTTAAAAGCTTCAGGAGGAACAATAAATAAGGGTTCAACCTGGCAATAATATTGAGCCATGATGCCGAGGCGACCGTAGTTGTTTTCTCCTGCTTTGGCGGCGAGCCGGTCTACCACTTCTTTTTGTAGCATAAAGTGCATATCGACAATATCACCTGAATGGCTCAGCAGGTGAAAAATCAGTTGTGTCGAGATGTTGTAGGGCAGGTTGCCAACAATTCTGAGCGGACGGCCATCTTCGCGCAGGCTTTTGAAATCGAACTTCATGGCATCGGCTTCAAAAATACGAAAGCGATCCTCGTATCTGAAAAATTTCGTGCGCAAAATCGGTGGCAGATCGCGGTCGAGTTCGATGGCGTCTAATGCGCCGGCTTCAGCCAGAATCTCTTCCGTTAAAGCGCCTAATCCTGGGCCGATTTCGACCATATGATCAGAAGGGTGCGGCGCAATTGAGCGAATAATCTGTCGGATGATTCCCTGATCCTGCAGGAAGTTCTGGCCAAAACGTTTTCTGGCTTTATGCATAGCGGGTTGTTTATGACTCATGAATACTCTTTGAGTTGCTGCAGGTTGACTTGTTGCGGGCCATTTCGCCTGCGTAGTGAATGGCTAATTTAAGACTACCATAACTGGCATTCCCTGTACCGGCGAGATCCAGCGCGGTCCCGTGGTCTACCGATGTTCGTATAATCGGCATGCCCAGCGTGATGTTGACGGCGTTACCGAAGCCTTTGTATTTCAGGACGGGTAAGCCTTGGTCGTGATACATCGCCAGCACAGCATCGCAATGTTCAAGGTATTTCGGGGTAAATAGTGTATCTGCCGGCAGAGGGCCTTGTAACTGATAGCCTTGAATACGTAATTCATTTAGCACGGGCTCAATGGTGTCAATTTCTTCGCGTCCCATGTGGCCGCCTTCGCCGGCATGGGGGTTTAAACCAGCGATTATTATTTTGGGAGCGGCAATACCAAATGTATGTATAAGGTCATGCTGCAGTACTTCAATCACTTCTCGCAGAAGTGATTGTGTAATGGCACCGGAAACATGGCTTAATGGAATGTGAGTAGTGACGAGTGCGACTTTCAGCCCTTCGGTTGCCAGCATCATTACCACTTTTTTGCTAGCGGTGATCTCTTCTAAGAACTCAGTATGGCCAGAAAATGGAATGCCGGCATCATTGATGATTCCCTTGTGAACCGGTGCCGTTACCATGGCGTCAAAAAGGCCATTAAGGCAGCCATTCGCGGCTACCGATAAAGTCTCCAGAACATACCGGGCGTTTTTAGCATCGAGCTCTCCTGTTGTGACCGTGCGGCTAAGTTGTACCGGAAGTACTTTAATCGTACGCGCCAATGTGGGAGAGGGAGGCTCTTGTGGATTGAATTTCTCAATGACAATAGGTAGGTCTAACTGACGCGCACGCGCGTACAGCAATTCCGGATCACAAACAGCTATTAACTCATCAGCATGAGAGTACTGCACCATTTGAATAATCAGGTCAGGTCCGATTCCGGCCGGTTCACCGGCCGTGATGGCAATCCGCTTACATTGCTGCATTATGGTTTGATCTCATCTTTGATTTCAACGTAAGCAGCAGAACGCATTTCGCGTAACCAGTTTACCAACTCTTCAGAAAACTTACGCTTACTAATGGTAGATCTGGCCTGAGACTCCATGACCTGATCGCCCATATCCTGAGTTCTGCGGTCCTGCACCTGTAGTATGTGCCAGCCAAAACGTGACTCAAAGGGGGCGCTTAGCTCGCCAATCGGCGTGCGTTCCATCTCTTGTTCAAACTCAGGCACCATCTGTCCGGGGGAGGTCCAACTCAGGTCTCCACCTTCTGAACCGCTGGCTGGATCATCGCTGAGCTCTTTAGCGAGTTCTGCGAATGATTCACCTTCCTGCAGACGTGTATGAAGACGTTCTATGAGTCGCTGAGTTTGGGCTGGTGATCGTATCTCACTGGGTTTGAGTAAAATGTGACGAACTTTAGTTTGATTCACCAGCTGTACAGCGCCACCGCGTTTATCTCTTAGCTGGGTAATATAGAAACCGCTGGCTGCTTTGATCGGCTTACTAATGTCTCCCGGCTTCATGTTTCCTACAACCGCTGCCAGTGCTTCCGGTAATTCCGCCATTTTTCTCCAACCCAGGTCCCCGCCATTCAGTGCGTTTGGTGCACTAGAGGTCGCGATGGCCGTTTCTGCAAAGTCCGCATTATTGATAAGGGTTTGGTGAATTGAGTTTGCTTTTGCCTCAGCGGCCTGAATTTGCTCCGAAGATGCTTGTTCTGGAATAGAGGTTAGAATAATGCTGAGCAATAATTCAGATTGATTAGCCAGGGCGGCATCTGATTTCAGGAAGTTTTTGATCTCCTGATCTGATACGCGGATACGGCGGCTGACATTGCTTTGCTGAACCTGGGCAATTAGCATTTCGCGGCGGATTTGCTCGCGGGCAGTCGCATAGTCCTGACCTTCTGCAATGAGGGCTTGACGAAACTGAACCAAACTCATGCCATTTCGGCTGGCAATGTTGTTGATGGCGTCGTTGAGTTGACGGTCAGTGACTTTGATGCCTTGTTTTTCTGCCAACTGCAGCATCAGGTTGTCGAGTACTAATCGATCCAGGACTTGTGGTGCGAGGATATTGTCCGGCGGAATGCGTTGGTTACGGGCACTTAGCTGGTCGCGGATGATTTGCAGGCGTTGCTTAAACTCTGACTCCAATACGATATCATCATTGACGATAGCAACCACTTTATCCAGAGGCAGGGGGGCTGCATGAAGTGAGCTGCTAAGTATAAGAGAGGCCAGCGATACAAGGCCAAATTGACGAATTTTCATAATATTAGACTTAATCATTTATCTCTTCGCGTTGTTCAAAACCGGTTATTTTTTCGGCGAAATCAGATCCACCGCTACGTCCAAAGCTTCCTAATCCTTTGAGGACAAACTGCAAGTAAAGTGCCGTATCTTTTTCGTCTTCATCTGTTAACCAATGACGTGTGACTATCCGTGTTTTCCAGCAACAGCTTTCATATTCCAGACCAATAGCCGTGTCAATACTATCATTAGTCAGCCAATCATATTGCCAAACACCTAAAGCTGACCAGGTTTTGCTGACTGGCCATATGAATGCTGCTGTACTTTGTTCACGAATATCTTCTGAGAAACGATAACTGAGGCTGACGATACGATTGATATCGTCTTGATAACGGACGGCCACGTTGTGCTCGGTGGCCCGAACATCTTCGTGATCGAAATTCGCATTGAAATTGATGTTTAAGCGCTTATTCGGACGCCAGATGACGCTGGTAGCGATATCAGAAAAGTCTGAGGTGCCATCAGTGAGGGGGCTGTCGTCAAGCTCAACTGTGCGGTCATTATAGTAAATGGCCTGGCCAATACTGGCAGTAATCGCCTCGCGTCCTTTCTGGTCTATCAAGCGACTGGAGACGCCGAGTGATAGCTGTTGAGTGTCACCGATGCGGTCATAACCACTGAAGCGATTACTTCTGAATAAGGAGGCGTAATCAAAACTGTAAGTAGTAGTATCGAAATCAGGGACGGCCGATTGATCCTGTTCCGGTACATACAGAGCATATAGGCGTGGTTCAAGTGTTTGCTGGTAATGGGTATTAAACAAGGAATAGTCACGATCGAAAAATAACCCGGAATCGATGCTGATGACGGGTGCGCTTATTGATGGCGAGTCGTTCATGCCATCTACCTGATCATCTAAAGAGTATTGTGAGTGCCATAGCTTAATCGCGGGTTTAATATAGCCGCTTGCGCTGCGAAATGTTGCTGTAAGTTCAGGTTCGATATGTAAGCGACTACCGGTAACACGATCGCTGTCCGTCAAGTCGGTAATGTCCCTGTCAAACTGAGTGAGTTGCAATAAATAGCTGGCAGATAACCAGTCGGGGCCAAGTGTTGGGTCGCCGGATACTTGCAGTTGAGGCAGGCGACGATAAGGTGTGATGTTGTCCTCATCAATGGTCTGGTAGCTTTGCAATAAAAATTCGGATTGCCATTGATTTCCGTAATAGGTAACTGAACCGCTACGATTTAGATGACTTTCTTCAGCGGCATCTAATGTTGTACCAAGGTCGTCAAAGTAATCATCGTCACTGACGCTAAGGTAGTTGATTTTGGTTAGCCAGCGATCAGCAGGTTTCCCCGTGTGCTTAATGCCAAATAACCATCGGTCCTGGTTTGTTACACTGTCGTTGGGTAGATAAGCAGTGCTCAATGAGTTGGTGGAGTATGCATTCATGTATCTGAGTTCATTTTCCAGCAAAATACCTCTCTTTTCCAGAAAGCGTGGTGTCAGTGTATCATCAATATTGGGCGCGATATTAAAGTAGTAAGGGGTGCTTAAGTCGAGTCCTTCGGTGTCGGAATAGCGGATTGAAGGGTAAAGGAAACCGGTGTGGCGTTTGTCATCTATAGGGAACTGGAAATAAGGTAGATACAGCACGGGTATATCTGACACTTTAAGTGTTGCGTGCTTTGCCCAGCCAAACCCGCTTTCTTTATCTAAATGAATCTCTTTTGCGACAAGGTTCCATGTGTTGGAGTCTGGAGGGCACTGAGTGTAGTTGCCCTCTTGTATTGTGATAGTCGCGTCTTCATTTCGGGATATCTGAGCGACTGAGCCTCTGATATTGTTTTTGAATAAGACATATTCGGCGTCATTTAACGTTGTTTTTTTTGTATTCGTATTTGATTGAGCCGTTTTGCCTGTGAAGAGCAGACCTGGTTCTCGGTAAGTTGCTCCGCCGGAAATGTTGATATCTCCGGTTTCTTGGTTGATAGTGGCCGAATCGCTGTAGAGACTGCGTGAGCCTTGCACTATTTTAACGCTGCCAGTTAATTCTGTACCCAGACCCAGCTCAGTTCGTGCTTCAGATGCATCTACTATAATGGGCTTGAACTGGAAAGGTGTGCCATCATCTTCAGGTAGCGCTGGTTCTATATAGCGTCCGCTGCAATGGTTGGGAGATTGTCCCTTGGCATAAGGATACCAACCAAGATGTGCATACGCTGATTGAGGGAGAGAGGATTCTGATTGTACTTCAGTGTTGCTGGCTTTTGAGGGTGTCAGGTTATTTTGTGATTCACCCTGAGCTTCAATAGATGGAGTTTCAATAGTTGGAGTTTCAATAGATGGAGCTTCTATAGATAAAGTTTCTATAAATGGTGCTTCTATAAATGGCGCTTCTGTATGTGACGCTTTTGTAAGCGGCTCAGCAAGGGCTTCAGTTGAGGTTTCAGTTTGAGTCGTGGTCCCGGCAATAGGCGATGT
>NZ_JBFIIH010000104.1:0-15401 GCF_041601355.1 Neptunomonas sp. | reverse complement strand
CCCAGAGCGACGTTGGAAAAAGCTCAGGTGATCATTCGTGCCGCGCTTTCTGTTCCTGAGCCTTCGGTTCAGGATAAACGGGTCGCCGCTCAGGCACGAGCGATGGCCATTGATGCCAGTGCCGAAATTGCTAAACTTGAACAAACCCTTGAAGGTGATACTGAGGGTGATCTTGAGGCATCTACTGCTGCGGCTGTTGAAGCGCCCGCAAACGGACAGGCAACAGAAGCAAGCGTTGAAAAACTATCGAAACAAGATCAGACAGACCAGGAATCCAAAGATAAAAAATCAGTTGCAGACATGAGTGCAGAAATAGCATCGTCGTCGCAGGCTACTGCTGCATCGCTGCAAGATTTTAATAACCGTCTTAATGATATTAACAAAACGCTGCACGATATTAATCTTCGTTTGGTAGAAACCGGGGTATTTGAAAAACTCTTTCCCGAAGGTTCCATTATCGACAAAAATGCGTGAAGAATCCGTTCACTTCAATTATTTCCGCTAAAGCGAAAAAATATCCTGAATTAGTCCGCTAAAAATTTAATAACCAGCTGAGTGAAAATGGCCGGTTTTTCAGCATGTGGCCAATGGCCTGCATCCTGAATCAATTTATAAGTGGCCTGAGGAAAGAGCGCCAGAATAGCATTACGATGCTCAGCCTGAATGTAATCCGAATTAGCGCCTTTGATAAATAGCGTTTTACCGCTAAAGGGTGAACCGCTGGGTGCGGCGCTAATGTGGTTATATTCCTGGCTAAGGGTCGCAAGGTTCATACGCCACTGAAATTGCTTATTGTCATCTTTGTAGAGGTTCTTCAACAAAAAAGCTCTGACACCAGGCTCTTCGATGTATGTGCTGAGCTGTTGGTCAGCCTGCGTGCGGGATTTGATCTGCTCAAGATCGATAGAAAATAATCCCTTTAATACATCCTGATGATGATGCGGATAGATCACCGGAGAGATATCAACGACGATCAGCTTCTTCAGTCGCTCCGGATGATTGAGTGCCAGTTGCATGGCGACCTTGCCGCCCATTGAGTGGCCCATCAGATTAACGCAATCTAATCCTAAATCGTCAAGAAGCGAGATGACATCTTCTGCCATTACCTCATAGTCCGTTCGCTCTGCATGTGGGCTGCGGCCATGGTTTCTTAAATCAACGGCAACCACCTGAAAGTGCTCAGACAGTGCCTTTATCTGGCTGCCCCAGTTTTCCAGCGTACCAAACAGGCCATGTAGAATAACCAGTGGTGTACCGCTACCGTGGATTTGGTAATGAAGTTTCATTAGAAAGCCTCGCTGAAAAAAAGAATTGAAAAAATAGCTGATAAAAAGGTGAGAAAAAGAGGTAACAAGCACAAAGCTAAGAAAAATAGGAAAAAACAGTAAACCGGGCAGTATTACTGCCCGGTTTGCATGACTGCTTAGAGAATATCCAGCAGTTCTACATCAAACACCAGGGTTGCGAACGGTGGGATACCGCCTGGAGAACCCTGTTCGCCATAGGCCAGGTGGTAAGGCACGGTTAAACGCCATTTTGCACCAGTATTCATTAGCTGCAGAGCTTCTGTCCAACCGGCAATAACGCCACCGACCGGGAACTCTGCAGGCTGACCGCGATCATACGAGCTATCAAAAACCTTACCGTCAGGGAAGGTGCCGTGATAGTGCACACGAACAGTCGATTCTGCTGTTGGTTTAGCACTGTCAGCATTACCTGCTTCAGTGATTTCGTATTGGAGGCCTGATTCAAGCACGAAAACGCCTTCACGTTTCGCATTTTCAGCTAACAGAGCTTCACCAGCAGCGCCGGCTTCTTTTGCAGCTATTTCACGAGCGGCTTGAATGCGTTTGTTGATTTCGTTAAAAGCTGTTTGGATTGCTTCAACAGGAACCGCTAGCTCCTTGCCTGTATAAGAGTCTTTCAAACCCGCCGCAACTACATCCAGATCGATTCCTTCAAAGCCGTTCTGAGCCAGTTGGTCGCCCATCTGGCGGCCGACGCCGTAGCTTGCATGTTGTTCTAATGTATCAAATTTCAGTTCAGACATTCGTTTTTCTACCCATAAAAATGAAGGTGAAGATTAACATATTATTATTGGCTTTTCTCGGCCACAAATAAAAGAGGATCAACACGGGTATTGTTCAGGCTTACGCTCCAATGGAGGTGCGGGCCTGTAACGCGTCCCGTTTTGCCAATCTTGCCGATCAGATCACCGGGGTTAACCGTGTCACCGAGTTTTACGTCGATCTTGCTCATGTGGCAGTACATGCTAGTCAGGCCATTGCCGTGGTCGAGGATAACGGTGTTGCCATTGAAGAAATACTCACCCACAGCGGCAACGCTGCCCGGGGCAGGTGCTTGAATCGGATCGCCCATCGGAGCTGCGATATCCAGCCCGCTATGCGGATTGCGTGGCTGCTTGTTAAAGAATCTTTTTAACCCGAAAGGGCTGCTAAAAGGCCCCTGTGCCGGAAGAGTAAACTCTGTGACAGGCGTAGCCGGGGTTGTCCATTGTTTGAAGGCGGCTGTCATTTCTGCTTTTTCCCGTCTCCAGCGTGCCACTTGCTCCGGATCTGGATTAACGTGTTTTTTGTTTTTTATGGTCAGGTATTGTGCTTCGTATTCTTTTTCCTTGATATGGAACGGAAAAGAGATGCCATTGGCGACCAGAAGCTGCTTCTCGGTGTGCTTGGCAGACAGAGGAATACCGATCACGGCCAGCCATTTGGCCTGATTGGCATAAGGAGTATCAATACTGGGTACTACCATGACGCGATTACTTCTGTACCAGGCGTTAGGTAAACGTTCGGCATCAATGCCTTGTAGCGGCATTATTACGATACCGCCCGGTGTGGCGGAGGGTTTGGGTAATGTCAGCGAGTAAGCATTCACAGAGGCCAGTATGCTGATGAGGAGCAGAAAAGATCTAATCATGTTTATTCCTAAAATGATGCTGTTAAGTGTCGGGATCCGTATTGGAATCCGTTTGTAAATCCGTACTTAAATTCGTGCCTGAGTGTGTATGTAGAAATGTATCCGGATAGATCTTATCGACGCGGCTGGTGAATGAGCCTTGGTGCAGTCGGTTAATCAACATATCCCCTGTTTTAATCTGTTGCGTGTTCGTCACTACCTTAGCGTCACTATCCTGAATAATCGCGTAACCGCGCTCCAGTGTTGCTAACGGGCTGATAGCGTTCAGGCGCGTAATAAGCTGGCGCAGCGTAAAGTGCTTTTGATCGCGCTGCTTGTGTAGTTGTTGTATCAGACGCTCTTCATTCCTGACAAGCTGCAATCGCATTTGTTCAATCTTGCGACCAGGCTGCTGTTGGGAGAGTTTCTGCGTCCATAAAGAATGATGATGCCTGGCATCGGTCAATTTTTTGTTGATGGCGGCTTGTAGGCGCTGCTGTGCATTATTCAGTCGTGATTTTTGCTCTCTGATCCGCTCGCCCGGGTGGCGGAGACGCTGGCGTAGGTGCTGAACACTGTTGCGCTTTTGCGTGAGAATATAGGCTAACTGTCGGCTGAGTCGGTTGGCTTGTCGGTCCAGTAGTATACGCAGTGCGTCTTGGTCCGGGCTGATCAATTCAGCCGCGGCAGAAGGGGTCGGTGCTCTCAGATCCGCGACTAAATCGGCAATTGAGAAGTCGACCTCATGGCCGACCGCGCTGATAACCGGAATGGGATAAGAAAACAAAGTACGCGCCAGATTCTCATCGTTAAAAGGCCACAAGTCTTCCAGTGAACCGCCGCCGCGACCAATAATGATCAGATCTGCTTGTTGGTGTTGCTGAGCTAGCTTCAGCGCCGCGATTAACTGCGCGGCGGCCTCGGTGCCTTGAACAGCAGAAGGGTATAGCGTCACCGGTAAGCTGGGAAAGCGGCGTTTCAGAACAGAAAGAATATCGTGAATGGCGGCACCGCTGGGTGATGTAATAACACCCAGATGCTTAGGGTGAGCAGGGATCGGTTTCTTGTGTGCTGCCGCAAACAAACCTTCTTTGGCAAGTGCGGCTTTGAGCGCTTCAAATGCTTGTTGTAACTGGCCCTCACCGTCGGCTTCCAGCATCTCGCCGATAAGCTGGAACTCTCCTCGTCCTTCATAGAGGCTTACTTTTGCGGTGAGAATAACCTGATCACCATCTTTCGGTGAAAAGCGCACACGAAGGTTTTTATTGCGAAAAAGTGCGCATCTGACCTGCGCTTTACCGTCCTTGAGGGTGAAATACCAGTGCCCGGAAGACGGGCGTGCAAAATTTGAGATCTCTCCCTGTACCCTGACTTGCATAAAAGAGGATTCCAGCAGCGATTTAACCTGACGGTTAAGCTCTGAAACGGTAAATGCGTGATGATGGCGATCTGAAAATGAGTGCATAACGTTATATTAATCGATGCTTTGCAGATTAGTCATTATGCAAACGCATTTCATGCGTTGAAATATAAATATGATTGTCCGGATAGCGCTAAATCTGTATAATTGCTTGTTTAAATTTTCCCTAAGAAACAGGTTGTTCAGACAATGTTGCGAATCGTTGAAGAAGCACTGACTTTTGATGATGTTTTACTGATGCCAGGTTACTCAGAAGTTCTGCCGAAGGACGTTTCTCTGGCCACTCAGATCACCAAGGGGATCTCTCTGAATATACCATTGGTGTCTGCAGCGATGGATACCGTTACCGAGTCTCGTCTTGCCATCGCTATGGCGCAGGAAGGCGGTATTGGAATCATCCATAAGAATCTTACCATTGCAGAGCAGGCCGCTGAAGTTCGTAAAGTTAAAAAATACGAAGCGGGTGTTGTCAGTGACCCTATTACCTGTTCATCAGATATGACCGTGGGCGAACTACGCCGTATGGCCGCTCAGTTGGGCTTCTCGGGTTTTCCCGTTATTGATAATGGCGAGTTGGTAGGAATAGTCACCAGTCGTGACATGCGCTTTGAAAACTATCTGGACGCAACCGTCGACTCTATCATGACGACCAAAGATCGTCTGGTAACGGTAGAAGAAGGTGCCGATAAAGATAAAGTTCGTAACTTGCTGCGCAAGCATCGCATCGAAAAAATTCTGGTGGTTGACGATGCCTTTAAGCTAAAAGGCATGATGACTGTTAAAGATATGTATAAAGCGGAAGCTTTTCCTAATGCTGCTAAAGACGGTAAAGGTCGATTAATTGTCGGGGCTGCGGTGGGTACTGGTGCGGAAACACCGGATCGTGTCACGGCATTGGCTGAAGCCGGCGTAGATGTCATCGTTGTCGATACTGCACATGGTCACTCTAAAGGGGTGATTGATCGGGTTGCATGGGTGAAGCAGAACTTCCCGCAGGTACAGGTTATTGGCGGTAATATAGCAACAGCAGCAGCGGCCATCGCGTTGGCAGATGCTGGTGCTGATGGGGTTAAGGTAGGTATTGGTCCGGGGTCTATCTGTACTACGCGCATTGTTTCTGGCATTGGTGTTCCGCAAATCACCGCAGTTGCTAATGTGGCTGAAGCATTAAAAGACCGTGGGATTCCATTGATTGCTGATGGCGGTATCCGTTTCTCCGGTGATATCGCTAAAGCGATTGCGGCAGGCGCATCGGCGGTCATGGTGGGTTCTATGCTGGCGGGTACCGATGAAGCACCCGGCGAGGTAGAGCTGTTCCAGGGGCGTGCTTATAAGTCATACCGTGGCATGGGTTCTATCGGTGCCATGGCACAAAGCACGGGTTCATCAGATCGTTATTTTCAGGATGCCTCAGAGGGTGCTGAAAAGCTGGTGCCAGAAGGTATTGAAGGACGTGTTGCCTGTAAAGGGCCGATGGTGGGTGTGGTTCATCAGTTGATGGGTGGTGTTCGTGCTTCTATGGGTTATACCGGTAGTAAGAATATTGAAGAGATGCGTACCAAACCTCAGTTTGTACGTATCACTAATGCAGGTATGAATGAAAGCCACGTGCATGATGTGAGTATCACTAAAGAAGCTCCTAATTATCGCGTTGGTTAAAATTCTATTTTTTTATAAAGTGGGGCGCTGCTATGGTTGCCCCATTTTTTGTTTTAAGGGCTGTTAATCAGCCATTCGGTGGAGCCACTGAGCATGACGACAGATATTCACGCGCAACGCATACTGATTCTCGATTTCGGATCTCAATACACCCAGCTAATTGCACGTCGCGTACGTGAAATAGGGGTTTATTGTGAAATCCGTGCCTGGGATATGGAAGAAGCAGAGATTCGCGAATTTAACCCAAATGGCATTATCTTAGCGGGTGGTCCTGAGTCGGTTACCGAAGATGATTCTCCACGTGCTCCCGCGTTAGTTTTCGAGCTGGGCGTGCCTGTACTGGGTATCTGCTACGGTATGCAGACGATGGCCGAGCAGATGGGAGGGAAAGTTGAATCCTCTGATCAGCGTGAGTTCGGTTATGCAAAAGTGCGCCTGTCTGACAGTCCGAGTCGTCTGTTGGAAGGGATAGAAGATCATATCGCGAACAATGGTTCCTTGCTGTTGGATGTGTGGATGAGCCACGGCGATAAAGTGACTGAGTTACCGGCAGGTTTCAGTGTCATCGCTTCTACGGATTCAGCGCCAATAGCGGCTATGTGTCATCCGGCTAAGCATTTCTATGGCCTGCAGTTTCATCCTGAAGTGACGCATACTAAGCAGGGCGGGCGTATTCTGGAGCGCTTCGTACACGTGATCTGTGAAACAGAATCCCTGTGGACGGCGGAAAATATTATCGCCGACCAGATTGAAAAGGTACGCGCTCAGGTAGGTGATCAGAAGGTGCTGTTGGGGCTTTCCGGTGGTGTTGATTCCTCGGTGGTTGCAGCGCTGTTGCATAAGGCGATTGGCGATCAGCTAACCTGCGTGTTTGTCGATAATGGTCTGTTGCGTAAACATGAAGGCGATCAGGTGATGGACATGTTCGCCAAGAACATGGGTGTCAGAGTGATTCGTGCGGATAGCGCGGATCTGTTCCTTGGTCGTTTGAAGGGTGAGAATGACCCTGAGAAGAAGCGCAAAATTATTGGTAATGCCTTTATTGAAGTGTTTGATGAACAGGCGACCAAACTTAAGGATGTTAACTTCCTGGCACAAGGGACTATTTATCCTGATGTGATTGAATCAGCGGGTGCTAAAACCGGTAAGGCGCATGTTATTAAATCCCACCATAATGTCGGCGGTTTGCCGGATGATATGAAAATGGATTTAGTTGAGCCTTTACGTGAGCTGTTCAAGGATGAGGTTCGCAAAATCGGTCTTGAATTAGGCTTGCCGTACGATATGGTTTATCGTCACCCTTTCCCTGGCCCTGGTTTAGGTGTGCGTATTCTTGGTGAAGTGAAAAAAGAATATGCAGATATCCTGCGTGAAGCAGATGCTATCTTTATCGAAGAGCTGCATAAAGCTGACTGGTATCACAAAACCAGCCAGGCATTTGCGGTCTTTTTACCGGTGAAATCTGTCGGTGTCGTCGGCGATGGGCGTCGTTATGAATATGTGATTGCGATTCGTGCGGTTGAAACAATCGACTTCATGACAGCACGCTGGGCGCACCTTCCGTATGAGTTGCTGGAAACGGTCTCGGGTCGTATTATCAATGAAATCGCTCATGTATCGCGTGTGACTTACGATGTGTCAAGTAAGCCGCCAGCGACAATTGAGTGGGAGTAACAGGAAAAACCATATAAAACGGCGGCGCTGTGAAGCGCCGCCGTAGATGGATAGTAAGCACTCTCAAATAGCTTGCACAGCCAGATTCTGCAAGCAGGCTACATCAAGTCAAAACGATCCAGAGTCATTACTTTGCTCCATGCTTTGACAAAGTCGTTTATGAACATCTCGTTGCCATCTTGAGATGCATAGACTTCTGCCACTGCGCGTAATTCGGAGTTTGACCCAAAAACCAGATCCACAGGGGTGGCAGTCCATTTCACCTTGTTCGTGGCTCTGTCACTACCTTCATACACTCTCTCGCTATCGGCAGACTTTGACCATTGAGTCGACATGTCGAGCAAATTGACAAAGAAATCATTGCTCAGCGTTCCCGGTTTGTCGGTAAGTACACCTTGTTGGGATTGATCGCTATTCGCATTGAGGGTGCGCATACCTCCAATCAGCACTGTCATTTCAGGCACTGTCAGGGTTAACAGATCAGCCTTTTCTACAAGCATATCTGCAGGCGAAGCGTAGCTGCCTTCATTGTAGTAGTTGCGAAAAGCGTCGGCCTTGGGTTCTAACCATGCAAAAGATTCCACATCAGTCTGTTGTTGTGTTGCGTCAGTGCGACCCGGCGTGAAAGGAATCTCAACGTTATGACCCGCTTTTTTGGCCGCATCTTCAACAGCGGCATTACCAGCGATAATAATCACATCAGCCAACGAGACTTTCTTTCCACCTGAAAGTGATTTGTTAAAGTCATCCTTAACCGTTATCAGGGTTTTCAACACTTTTGCCAGTTCCTCAGGATTGTTTGCTTGCCAATCCTTCTGCGGTGCAAGCGCAATACGTGCACCATTGGCACCACCGCGCATATCGGAACCACGGAAGGTAGAGGCTGATGCCCAGGCAGTTCTGACTAATTCCGGAATAGTTAAATCGGATTGTAGAATCTTGCTTTTGAGTTTTTCAGTATCACCATTACTAATTAATTTGTGATCAACAGCCGGAAGCGGGTCTTGCCAAACCAGTTCTTGCGCAGGAATCTCGCTACCCAGATAGCGCGTACGTGGCCCCATGTCACGATGGGTTAGTTTGAACCAGGCCTTGGCAAAAGCGAGATCAAACTCTTTAGGATTGTTTAGGAAATGCTCTGTAATCTTACGAAACCCGGGATCTTTCTTTAGCGCCATATCTGTCGTGAACATGATCGGCGCATTCCGTTTGCCCTCGATGTGGGCATCCGGTACCAGGCCTGCCGCTGCCTCATCCGTTGGGATCCACTGGGTTGCACCGGCGGGACTCTTGGTTTGGGTCCATTCAAATCTCATCAGATTATCCAGATAAAGTACAGACCATGCAGTTGGAGTCGACGTCCAGGCGCCTTCCAGTCCACTGGTCATCGCATCGGCGCCTTTACCGCTACCGCAGTTGTTCTTCCAGCCAAAACCTTGCTCTTCGATAGGTGCAGCTGCAGGCTCCGCACCCAGGCATTCCCCTTTGACCGCACCATGGGCTTTACCCAGGGTGTGTCCGCCAGCGATAAGGGCAACGATTTCTTCGTCGTTCATCGCCATACGGCCAAAAGATTCGCGGATGTCCATAGCGGCCGAGAGTGGGTCGTGATTGCCGTTTGGTCCTTCCGGATTGACATAAATTAAACCCATCTGTACAGCGGCTAAGGGGTCCTGTAGTTTGCCTTCTTTGTTGTAACGTTTATCGTTGGCAAGCATGACGGTTTCAGGTCCCCAGTAAACCAGATCAGGTTCCCAGTCGTCTGTGCGTCCCCCGGCAAAGCCGAAGGTTTCAAAACCCATGGACTCCAGAGAGACATTACCTGCCAGAATCATCAGATCTCCCCAGGAGACACTACGGCCGTATTTTTGTTTGACCGGCCAGAGTAATCGGCGTGCCTTATCCAGGCTGGCATTATCCGGCCAGCTGTTGAGTGGCTCAAAGCGTTGCTGGCCACCATCGGAACCGCCGCGGCCATCAGCCGTACGGTATGTACCTGCAGCGTGCCAGGCCATTCTGATCATCAAACCACCATAGTGCCCCCAGTCTGCCGGCCACCAATCCTGTGATGTTTTTAGCGTTGTTTCAATGTCATTCTTCAAAGCCTTGAGGTCAACCTTGTTGAAGGCTTCGGCATAATTAAAATCTTCTCCATAAGGGTTGGACCTTGGGTCGTGCGCCCGGAGTGGTTGAAGGTTCAGTTTTTCCGGCCACCAGAATTGAGTAGACTTGGCCATACCAACTGATCCATCGACTGCCTCCGTTGCAAATGAATTTGTTGGCGTCAGTGCTGTGATGGTTACCGCAAAAGCGGCAAATACAGGTATTGATTGTTTTAGCATTGGAATTACCCTCCAGAGCTTTGTTGATAGCATACGCAAGAAAAGCATAGGCCTCGCCATGCTAATGGGTAAACTGATTTAACTAGAATTTGATGTTCTGTTTATTGAATCAGTTGTGCGGCGTTAGCGCTTCTTTGCATTGCTTAATCAAAGCTTCATGCTCGACGTGCATGTATAATTGGATCGCAAAATGAAGACGCTTCGGTGGTGCGGGCCAGGTTCATTAAGAGCGGTGCTCAGGGCGATTGGCCGATATTGCTCAGCTGCGCGGCGTTCCTGAAAAGGCATGTTTTCTCTACAGCGATCACATAGCTGAATAATCATCGCGGCAATATATTGCTCATGGAGAAATGATCGATACTCCTAACGCTTCTTAATGAGAGTTTTTTTATTCAAATGGATAAATGTGAGTCAGAAGAATTGAATCAACATAAAACAGATCAGGACTGGATGTCGGAGGCACTGCTGCTGGCAGATCGTGCCGCGGAACTGGGTGAGGTGCCGGTGGGCGCTGTGGTGGTGTTGGAGGGAGCGATTATCGGGCGTGGCTGGAACCAGCCGATCAGTAAAAATGATCCGACAGCGCATGCTGAAATCATGGCGCTACGTGATGCCGCCGCGAATGTGGGTAATTACCGGGTGGTGAATGCTGATCTGTATGTGACCCTCGAACCCTGTTCGATGTGCGCAGGGGCGATGGTGCATGCACGGGTCAGGCGAGTGATTTTTGGTGCTTATGAGCCAAAAGCAGGCGTGATTGTTAGTCGTCAGTCTTTTTTGCAGCAGCCGTGGCTGAATCATCAGGTAGAGTCGACCGCGGGTATTTTGGCGGATACTTGTAGCGCAAAACTACGTCAGTTCTTTAAACAGCGGCGTGAGCAAAAACGGCGTGATAAAAACGAAGGGTTATAGTGTTGCGGGTATGTTTTTTATTTCAGTAATAGTAGAAGGTGTGGCTTTTTCTTTCTCTTCTTCTATCGCACGAATAGAGGCGTCTCGTGCCTGTCTTATCTGTTGAATCTGCTTTTCCCATTCTAATAATTCAATATATTTTTTGATGTTAGCGACATACTGGACGGGTTCCTGTCCGCGGGCATAACCATATTTGACGGTTGAAAAGTATTTCTTCTTGGACAGCAGTGGTAAAAACTCCCTGACATCATCCCATTTGTCAGGATCTTTATTGGCGCGTTGGGTCAGGATTCTGGCATCTTCCAGGTGGCCGAAACCAACATTGTAACCTGCCAGTGCAAACCAGGTATGATCAGGTTCTGGTATGCGATCAGGTATTTTACCCTTAACGTTAAGTAAGTATTGTGCGCCACCTAAAACGCTTTGTATGGGATCGGTACGATCCATAACGTTTACTTCTTTAGCGGCGGCGTTTGTCAGCATCATGATCCCTTTTACTCCCGTGGGGGATACGGCATCCGCTTTCCAGTGAGATTCCTGATAGGCAACGGCCGCCAGTAGCATCCAGTCGATATCAGTTTCTTGTTCGGCCATATAAAAATACTGCTCTAATGCCGGAAGATAGGTTTCCATATCTTGTTTGAAGGTAACAGTATCAAAATAATTTAATGGGTTTTGCTTGCCGAAGTATTTTTCTTTTAAAGAGGCGATGAGTGCTTTTGTTTTAGCTTTGCCAAGGAACTTGTTAACAGCGCGCTGGATAGAGCCGTCCCGGTGTGGTGTGATGATCCAAGCGATAGGCTGCTGGTTGCCGATCGTAAAAGCGCTATTGAGCCCCGGGTAGAAGGAGCTTTGCGATTCATAGACGGTGGAGTCAACGATGGCGTAATCGACTTCTTTATTAAAAACTTTGTCGAGGATATCGGTGTTGGTAAGTTCGCTGGTCTCTTCCCAGCTCAAATCAGCATGCTGGTTTTTAAGCTCTTTAAGTTGATCGGCCTGAATCGAGTTGGCTAAAACGAGTGTCTTTTTGTCGATCAGGTCGGTGACATTCGTCGGAGCAGGTACGCCTTGTGTGAGGCGGTAAATAACAGTGGAGATGCTTTCGGCATAAGGCCTGGAAAATTGAAAATTATTTTGACGGGTTTCTGAAACATTAATGCCTGCGGCAACGATGTGTGCGTCGCGTTTGTTAATGGTCTGGAACAGGCCTTCTATCGTGTCGGGTACGATCAGATCTATCTCGACGTCCAGATCATCGGCAAAGGCTTTGGCTAGCTCGTACTCAAAGCCAGCCGGGCCGCTTTTGTCAATATAATAGGCGCTCGGTGTGTTACGTGTAGCGACTCTGAGGCTGCCATTCATTTTAATGACTTCAAGCTGAGAAATGGAATTGTAACTGACCAACGCAGGCAAACTGATGATCACAAGGATCGTCAGTAAGTGTAAAACATCTCTTTTTCTGCGTAAGTTAAATAACATAAGGACCTTTTCTGGTACTTGAGCGCTAGATTCAGGTAAAATGCCCGCTTACTTTTCCTGTCTGTTTTGGCTCATTTAAGAGGCTCGAGATCAACATGCTAGTAATGCGTGGAGCACCTGCTCTTTCTGCCTTCCGTCACGATAAACTTTTAGCTGCTTTGCAGAGTGAAGTCTCTGCTATCACAGCTGTTTATGGTGAATTCTATCACTTTGCCGATACCTCTGAAGGATTGACTGACGATGAACAGCAAGTGCTGTCTCGTATCCTTCATTATGGCCCTAAAGCCGAGGTTAAAGAACCAGCAGGATTATTACAGCTGGTTGTTCCTCGTGCCGGTACTATTTCACCTTGGTCAAGCAAGGCAACTGATATTGCCAGAAATTGTGGTTTAAGCAAAACGAAACGTTTAGAAAGAGGGATTGCATATTTTGTAAGTTCCTCTGTTGAGTTGTCTGAAGAACAAAAGTCAGCGGTTTCTGCGCTGCTGCATGACCGAATGGTTGAGCGGGTTTTACTGAGCTTAGAGGCTGCAGATTCGTTGTTTGTGCATGCCGGACCTAAGCCGCTTAACACGATTAGTCTGCATAAAGAGGGGCGTGCCGCTTTAGAAAAAGCGAATCAGGACCTGGGGCTGGCGTTAGCTGAAGATGAAATTGATTATCTGCTGGAGAGCTTTACCGCGTTGCAGCGTGACCCGTCAGACGTCGAGTTGATGATGTTTGCGCAGGCAAACTCTGAACACTGCCGGCATAAAATATTTAATGCATCCTGGGATATCGATGGTGAAGCGCAGGACAAATCGCTATTTTCAATGATACGCAACACCAATGAGCTGGGCGGCGAAAATGTGCTGTCGGCTTATTCGGATAATGCGGCGGTTATCGCAGGAAGTAAGGCAGGGCGCTTCTTCCCTGATCCTGTAACGGCCGAATATTCTGCTAATCAGGAAGATATTCATATCCTGATTAAAGTTGAAACACACAATCACCCAACGGCTATTGCGCCGCACCCTGGCGCGGCAACCGGCTCAGGCGGTGAGATTCGTGATGAAGGGGCTACCGGTAAAGGTGGCAAGCCAAAAGCCGGACTGTCTGGTTTTACCGTATCCGATCTGAATATTCCGGGCTTCGGTCAGCCGTGGGAGTCTCAGTATGGCAAGCCTGGCCGTATTGTTTCCGCGTTGGATATTATGCTTGAAGGGCCTATCGGTGGCGCGGCATTTAATAATGAGTTTGGTCGACCGAACCTGGCCGGCTACTTCCGCACATTTGAGCAAAAAGTGAATGGTGCCGCTGGTGAAGAGGTACGCGGTTATCATAAGCCCATCATGATCGCTGGTGGTATGGGTAATATTCGTGCCGGGCATGTTGATAAAGGTCAGATCAGCGTGGGCGCTAAGCTCATCTGTCTGGGTGGCCCTGCGATGTTGATTGGTTTGGGCGGCGGTGCAGCTTCATCTATGTCATCCGGTACCTCTTCTGAAAATTTAGATTTTGCGTCAGTTCAGCGCGACAATCCTGAATTAGAACGTCGTTGTCAGGAAGTTATCGATCGCTGCTGGCAGCAGGGTGATAATAATCCGATCGCCTTTATTCATGATGTAGGTGCCGGTGGTTTATCTAACGCCTTCCCCGAGCTGGTAAAAGATGGTGGCTGCGGTGGTCATTTTGAACTGCGCAATGTGAATAATGATGAGCCGGGCATGTCTCCGCTGGAGATCTGGTGTAATGAAGCGCAAGAGCGTTATGTGCTGGCAGTTAAACCGGAAGATATGCCGCGTTTTGAAGCCTTGTGCGCGCGTGAGCGTTGTCCTTATGCTGTGGTAGGTGATGCGACAGAAGAGCACCATCTAACCTTAGGTGATACGCACTTTCAGAATAAGCCTGTTGATCTGCCGATGAGTGTATTGTTTGGCAAGCCACCCAAAATGCATCGTTCGGTTGAACGTATCGAGTATGCATTACCCGAATTTGATACGGCTGAGATTAAGCTGGAAGAGGCTATTGAGCGGGTGTTGAAATTCCCGGCCGTCGCTTCAAAATCATTCCTGATTACGATCGGTGACCGCTCTATTACCGGGCAGGTCGCACGTGATCAGATGGTCGGTCCGTGGCAGGTGCCCGTTGCAGATTGTGCTGTCACTACTTCGGCTTACGATACCTATGCGGGTGAAGCAATGGCGATGGGCGAACGTACTCCGTTAGCGCTGATCGATGCCGCTGCGTCAGGACGAATGGCGATTGGTGAAGTGCTGACCAATATTGCAGCAGCCCCGATTGCTGATATTTCTGATGTGAAATTGTCAGCTAACTGGATGTGTGCAGCAGGTCATCCGGGTGAGGATGAAAAGCTTTACGATACCGTTAAAGCGGTTGGTATGGAGTTGTGTCCGGAGTTGGGTATTACTATTCCGGTGGGTAAGGACTCTATGTCCATGCGCACTGTCTGGAAAGACGGCGCTGAAGATAAAAGTGTGACAGCACCATTATCATTGATTATCTCCGGTTTCGCACCGGTAACGGATGTGCGTAAGTCGTTAACGCCTCAGCTTCGTGCTGATCAGGGTGAAACAGATCTTATTTTGCTGGACTTAGGGAATGGTAAAAACCGCTTAGGTTTATCCGCATTAGCTCAGGTTTATAACCAGGTCGGTACATCGGTACCTGATGTTGATGATGCGCAGCAGTTAGCAACCTTCTTTGCGGCTATTCAGGAACTGAATAATTTAGGTTTGCTATTGGCTTATCATGACCGTTCGGATGGTGGCTTGCTGGCGACCATTACTGAAATGTCATTTGCCGGGCATGTCGGGATTGATGTTAATCTGGATATGATTGCACAGGATCAGTCGGAGTGGCTGGCGGCGCTGTTTAATGAAGAGCTGGGTGCAGTAATCCAGGTTAAACGTGAAAATACCGAGCAGGTATTGGTAGAGTTGAATGCGGCAGGCCTGGCTGATGTTGTCATGGTGATTGGCTCAACCAATCAGGATGAT
>NZ_JBFIIH010000103.1:0-15626 GCF_041601355.1 Neptunomonas sp. | reverse complement strand
TGGTAACTGTGAACTGCCAGAAGGCGTTGAGATGGTAATGCCGGGTGACAACGTTAAGATGGTTGTTACTCTGATTGCACCAATCGCAATGGATGAAGGTCTGCGTTTTGCGATTCGTGAAGGCGGTCGTACTGTAGGCGCGGGTGTGGTGTCAAAAATTATCGCATAATTGTGATAAAAGTGTTGCCAAATAACCGGGGCGTAAATATAATGTGCGTCCCTGTTTTTTACAGGCCAGTGGCTCAATTGGCAGAGCAGCGGTCTCCAAAACCGCAGGTTGTGGGTTCGAGTCCCTCCTGGCCTGCCATCTTCAGTCGAAGATGGTATCAAAGCGCAAGCTTTATTCGAAGCCGAGGCTAACAAGCGTGAACGCAAAAATTGCATCTGAAGGATCTAAGTTCGACACCGTAAAGTGGCTAGTTGTTGTATTGCTGGTAGCGGCAGGTGTTGTCGGTAACTCAATGTATGCTGAGCAGTCTCTGTTGTATCGGGTCATTGCCTTGCTGGTGTTGGCTTTGGTTGCTGGGTTTGTGGCGCTACAAACGGGAAAAGGTCGTGCATTCTTTACTCTGTTTAAAGAGGCAAAGAATGAAGTGCGTAAGGTTGTTTGGCCGACGCGCCAGGAAACATTGCAGACAACGGCGATGGTCGTGGTTGTGGTGTTGCTGATAGGTTTGATGTTGTGGGGGCTTGACTCCTTATTGGGTTGGATAGTCTCTAGTATAATAGGTTAGGAGAAAGGGCATGGCTAAAAATTGGTATGTTGTTCATGCTCACTCTAACTATGAGAAGCGTGTAAAGGCATTGCTGGAAGAGCGCATTGCTCTTGCAGGTTTAGAAGATATGTTTGGCGAAATCCTGGTTCCGACCGAAGAGGTTGTTGAGATTAAGGATGGCAAAAAACGTAAATCTGAACGTAAGTTTTATCCTGGCTATGTGCTGGTGCAGATGGAGATGACAGACGAAACCTGGCATCTTGTGAAGCATACCGCACGTGTGCTGGGTTTTATAGGCGGGACTGCGGACAAGCCGGCGCCGATTACGCAGCGTGAGGCGGATGAGATTTTATCTCGTGTGCGCAGTGGGGTTGATAAGCCTAAGCCTAAAACTGTATTTGAACCAGGTGAAATGGTTCGTGTATCAGATGGTCCTTTTGCTGACTTTAATGGTGTTGTGGAAGAGATTGATTATGAGAAGAATCGCATGAAAGTAGCGGTTTTGATTTTTGGTCGTTCTACACCGGTTGAATTGGCGTTCGGTCAGGTCGAAAAAGTCTGATATTTACTATATAAACACTCTGCCTTTTCTAAGGTGGAGTTTTTGTGTCTATGAAAAACGGGGAGCCGTAAGGCGAATAACCCAAAGGAGAGTATCTTAATGGCCAAGAAAATACAGGCTTATATCAAGCTGCAGATTAAAGCAGCTCAGGCGAATCCAAGTCCACCAGTAGGTCCAGCTTTGGGTCAGCATGGTGTGAACATCATGGAATTCTGTAAAGCTTTTAACGCTGAGACTCAGGGTCTTGAGCCTGGCTTGCCGACTCCGGTTGTTATTACTGTATACAGTGATCGCAGCTTTACTTTTGTGACTAAAACTCCGCCAGCGGCTGTTTTGTTGCTGAAAGCAGCCGGTCTGAAAAGCGGTTCTGGTCGCCCGAATACTGTTAAAGTAGGTACGGTTACACAGGCTCAGCTTGAAGAAATAGCAACTATTAAAATGCCAGATCTGAATGCTTCTGATTTAGAATCGGCTGTTCGTACTATCGCTGGTAGTGCCCGCAGCATGGGCCTTGTAGTGGAGGGTCAGCAATAATGGCTAAGTTAACTAAGCGTCAGAAAGCTATTCGTGAAGTAGTCACTGCTGGTAAGGCATACTCAATTACTGAAGCCGTAGAAATGCTGGCTAAGGTGTCCACTGTTAAGTTTAAAGAATCTATCGATGTTTCTGTAAACCTGGGTGTTGATCCTCGTAAATCTGATCAGGTTGTTCGTGGCTCTACTGTATTGCCGCACGGTACTGGTAAAGAAGTACGTGTTGCTGTTTTTGCTCAGGGTGAGAACGCTGAAAAAGCAAAAGAAGCAGGCGCAGATGTTGTCGGTTTTGAAGATTTGGCTGCTTCTATGAAAGCGGGTGATCTGAACTACGGCGTTGTTATCGCTACTCCGGACGCTATGCGTGTGGTTGGTCAGTTGGGTCAGATTCTGGGTCCTCGTGGTCTGATGCCTAACCCGAAAGTGGGTACGGTAACTCCCGATGTTGCTACTGCTGTGCGTAATGCTAAAGCAGGTCAGGTTCGCTTCCGTACAGATAAGAACGGAATTATTCACGCTGGCGTGGGTAAAATTGAATTTGATGCAAATGCTATTAAAGAAAACGTAGCTGCTTTGGTTGCTGAAGTTAAGAAGCTTAAGCCAGCATCTTCTAAAGGCATCTACGTTAAGAAAATTGTACTGTCCTCTACTATGGGGCCGGGCATTTTGGTTGATCAGGCTACTTTGGCTTAATCAACTAAAAAAGGTTTTTTGAGGGTCTTCGTGACCTGTTAGACAGAGACGAAGGCCGTCAAAGACCGCAGGTGATGCGTCTTTGGCGCATCTTAATGGGTTCCAGCCTGCGCAGACGGTGAATACCACCGTACTCGCAACTCTACTTAGGTAGATTGATGGTAAACAGTCGTAAGACTATTAATCCAGGAGTTAATTGTGGCATTAGGACTAGAAGATAAAAAAGCGATCGTCGCTGAAGTCCAGGAAGCTGCTCAAAACGCACTGTCTGCAGTAGTAGCAGATTCCCGCGGTGTTACCGTTGGGGATATGACTGCTCTGCGTAAAGAAGCGCGTGAAAATGGCGTGTGGTTACGTGTTGTGCGTAACACGTTGGCACGTCGTGCAGTAACTGGTACAGCGTATGAGTGCTTGTCTGATTCTTTCGTTGGCCCAACAATTATCGCTTTCTCTAAAGAGCACCCAGGTGCTGGTGCGCGTATTCTTAAAGAGTTCGCTAAGAAAAACGATAAGCTTGAGCTTAAATCAGCCGCCTTTGAAGGGGCGATCGTTGATATTGCTGTGCTGGCAAGCCTGCCAACATACAATGAAGCGCTTGCTAAATTGATGAGCTGTATGAAAGAAGCAGCTGCAGGTAAGTTGGTACGTGTTATCGACGCTGTACGCGATCAGAAAGAGCAAGAAGCAGCCTGATTTCTTGCTGTTTCATAACGATTTAACGAGCTTAGGCTCCATATTTTTAGGAAAAAGTCATGTCTCTGACTAAAGAAGATATTATTAACGCTATCGCTGAAATGTCTGTAATGGATGTTGTTGAATTGGTTTCAGCTATGGAAGAAAAATTCGGCGTATCTGCTGCTGCTGCTGTTGCTGCTGGTCCTGCTGGCGATGCTGCTGCTGCTGTTGAACAGACTGAGTTTGATGTTGTACTGACTTCTGCTGGTGAGAAGAAAGTTAACGTAATCAAAGCTGTTCGCGCTGCTACAGGCCTGGGTCTGAAAGAAGCTAAAGCAATGGTTGATGGCGCGCCGTCTACTATTAAAGAGCAGATCAGCAAAGATGACGCTGAAGCTCTTAAGAAGGCGTTGGAAGAAGCTGGCGCTTCTGTTGAGCTTAAGTAATCTGGCTTATGCTTTACAAGCAGCCTGAGACTGCTTGAAACACCTATGGCTGGTGGCAAATTGCCACCGGCCTTTTTCCGTTATTTGTAGACAGCAAATAAATAACGGCTGCGCGGACCAGAAGCTCTCGTTCTGGGCTGCTTCTCAACTTGGTGCACATGCTGGGGAACACTGATGGCTTATTCGTATACTGAAAAGAAACGCATCCGCAAAGATTTCAGCAAATTGCTGCAAGTCATGGATGTACCTTACCTGCTGGCGATCCAGCTAGACTCTTACCGCAAATTCCTACAGGAAGGTGCGGATGCCGGAGAGCGTAATGAGGAAGGTCTGCACGCGGCATTTAAATCTGTATTTCCTATTGTCTCTTATTCCGGCAATGCTGCATTGGAATATGTAGGCTATCGCCTCGGTGAGCCTGTTTTCGACGTTAAGGAATGTCAACAGCGTGGCGTAACATACGCTGCACCACTGCGTGTCAAAGTGCGGTTGGTTATTTATGATCGTGAATCATCTAATAAAGCAGTGAAAGATATCCGTGAACAGGAAGTCTACATGGGCGAGATGCCTTTGATGACGGATAACGGAACCTTCGTAGTGAATGGTACTGAGCGTGTAATCGTTTCTCAGCTCCATCGCTCACCGGGTGTGTTCTTTGATCATGATAAAGGTAAAACGCACTCATCGGGTAAATTGCTTTATTCGGCGCGTATCATTCCGTACCGCGGATCTTGGCTGGACTTTGAGTTCGACCCGAAAGATGCGCTATTTGTACGTATTGACCGTCGTCGTAAATTGCCGGCTACCGTATTATTGCGTGCGCTGGGTTATGAAACTCATGAGATTCTTGATATTTTCTTTGAGAATACCTCTTGGGTAGTGACTGAAGACAAAGTGCAGATGGAGCTCGTTCCTGATCGTCTGCGCGGTGAAACCATGTCATTTGAAATCAAAAATGACCAGGGTGAAGTCATTGTTGAGGCAGGGCGTCGTATTACGCCACGTCACATCAATAAGATGGCTGATATGAGCCGTCTGGAAGTGCCGCTTGAATACCTGCTGGGTAAGTCGATTGCAAAAGATGTTGTAGACCCTTCAACGGGCGAACTGATTTGTCCATGTAATACATTAGTAACGGATGAACTGATAGCAACACTGGTCGCTGCAAATGTAACCGCGATTGAGACGCTTTACACTAATGAGCTTGATTGTGGTCCGTTTATCTCTGATACATTGCGTAATGACCCTACCCGCAGTCAGTTGGAAGCGTTAGTAGAAATCTACCGCATGATGCGTCCTGGCGAGCCGCCAACAAAAGAATCTGCAGAAACGCTATTCGGCAATTTGTTCTTTGCTGAAGAACGTTACGATATGTCGGCAGTAGGACGGATGAAGTTTAACCGTCGCCTGGGTCGTGAAGAAACGGTCGGTTCTGGTGTTCTGGATAAAGACGATATTCTGGATGTGATGAAAACCCTGATTGATATTCGTAACGGTAAAGGCATCGTTGATGATATCGATCACTTGGGTAACCGTCGTATCCGTTCTGTTGGCGAGATGGCTGAAAACCAATTCCGTGTCGGTCTGGTGCGTGTTGAGCGTGCGGTTCGTGATCGTCTGAGTATGGCTGAAGCGGATAACCTGATGCCTCAGGATCTGATCAATGCCAAGCCTGTTGCGGCAGCAGTCAAAGAATTCTTTGGTTCATCACAACTGTCTCAGTTTATGGATCAGAACAACCCGTTATCCGAAGTTACGCATAAACGTCGTATTTCCGCGTTAGGCCCGGGTGGTTTGACTCGTGAGCGTGCGGGCTTTGAGGTGCGAGATGTGCATCCGACTCATTATGGTCGTGTATGTCCCATCGAAACGCCAGAGGGACCAAATATCGGTCTGATTAACTCATTGGCAACCTTTGCTCGTACTAACGACTATGGTTTCCTTGAAACACCTTACCGTAAGGTAGTTGATGGTGTTGTCAGTGATGATATTGAGTATCTCTCGGCTATTGAAGAGAATAATTTTGTTATCGCGCAAGCGTCAGCTTCAATGGACGAAGGCAAGCGTCTGACAGAAGAGATGGTAACGGTCAGGCATTTGAATGAAACAACGGTAATGGCGCCTGCGAAGGTTGATTACATGGATGTTTCGCCACGTCAGGTGGTATCTATTGCCGCATCACTTATTCCTTTCCTGGAGCATGATGATGCTAACCGTGCATTAATGGGTTCTAACATGCAGCGTCAGGCTGTTCCTACTTTGCGTGCTGATAAGCCGTTGGTAGGTACAGGTATGGAGCGTTATGTTGCCCGTGATTCTGGTGTATGTGTTACCGCTCAGCGTGGTGGTGTCATTGAGTCGGTTGATGCGGCGCGTATTGTGGTGCGTGCAAACGATGCAGAAGTGGCGGTGGGTGATGCGGGTGTAGATATTTACAGTCTGACAAAATACACACGCTCTAACCAGAATACTTGTATTAACCAGCGCTCTATTGTGCGTCCCGGCGAGTCAGTAACTCGTGGCGACATTATGGCGGATGGTCCTTCAGTTGATATGGGTGAGTTGGCGCTTGGGCAGAACATGCGTATCGCATTCATGCCCTGGAATGGTTACAACTTTGAAGACTCGATCCTGATCTCTGAACGCGTAGTGGAAGAAGATCGCTTTACCACTATTCATATTCAGGAGCTTACGTGTGTAGCGCGTGATACCAAGCTTGGGTCTGAGGAAATTACCTCAGATATCCCGAACGTAGGTGAGTCGGCGCTGGCTAAGCTGGATGAATCAGGAATTGTACATATCGGTGCTGAAGTTGGCCCTGGTGATATTCTGGTCGGTAAAGTAACGCCAAAAGGTGAAACGCAGCTGACACCTGAAGAAAAATTACTACGTGCTATCTTCGGTGAGAAAGCATCTGACGTTAAAGATACTTCATTGCGTGTGAAAGGCGGTACAACCGGTAAAGTTATCGATGTACAAGTCTTTACCCGTGACGGCGTGACGAAAGACGAGCGTGCTCTGGCGATTGAAAAAGCAGAAATGGATGCGATTCGTAAAGATCTTAATGATGAATATCGAATTGTAGAACAAGCGACTTATGAGCGTTTGGCTAAAGTGCTGGTTGGCAAAAAAGCTGATGGTGGTGCAGGTCTGACAAAAGGCGCTGAAATCACTGAGGCGTTTCTGGCTGACTTAAAGAAAGATGAATGGTTTAAAATTCGTATTTCTGATGAAGCGGTATCAGAACAGCTTGAGCAGGCTAAAACACAACTTGAAGAGCGTCGTGAAGAGCTTGACAAAAAGTTTGAAAACAAGAAGAACAAGCTGCAGGCAGGTGATGATCTGGCGCCAGGTGTTCTGAAAATCGTTAAGGTGTACGTGGCTACTAAGCGCCGTGTGCAGCCGGGCGATAAGATGGCCGGACGTCATGGTAACAAAGGTGTTATCTCCGTAATCATGCCTGTAGAAGATATGCCTTATGATGAAAATGGTGAGCCGATTGATATCGTGCTGAACCCGTTGGGTGTACCTTCGCGTATGAACGTAGGTCAGGTGCTTGAAACCCATATGGGTGCAGCAGCAAAAGGTCTGGGTCGTCGTATCAATGAAATGTTAGAAGTTGAACGCGACAAAGCAGAAGCTGTTAAAGAGATTCGTGAGTTTCTTCACCGGATCTATAATAGCGAGCTTGATGGCTGGAAAAACTCCCGTCATGAAGACCTGGATAGTTTCTCTGATGAAGAAATTATCGAACTGGCGCGCAACTTGCGCGGTGGTGTGCCATTGGCAACACCGGCATTTGATGGTGCTAAAGAAGCCGAAGTTAAAGAGCTCTTGCGTATGGCCGGCATGAACGATACCGGTCAGGTTTCGCTGTTTGATGGTCGCTCCGGCGATAAGTTTGAACGTCAGGTGACTGTTGGTTACATGTACATGCTGAAACTTAACCATTTGGTTGATGACAAGATGCATGCGCGTTCAACCGGTTCTTACAGCCTTGTTACTCAGCAGCCGCTGGGTGGTAAAGCACAGTTCGGTGGTCAGCGCTTCGGAGAGATGGAAGTGTGGGCGCTGGAAGCTTATGGTGCGGCATATACTCTGCAAGAGATGCTGACCGTTAAATCGGATGACGTGAATGGACGTACGAAGATGTATAAAAACATCGTCGACGGAAACCATAAAATGGAGCCAGGAATGCCTGAATCGTTCAACGTATTGATCAAAGAGATTCGCTCTCTGGGTATCGATATTGAGCTGGAAAACGACTAGGTATTGCCGAATCACCCGGGTAGGCGCGCTGTGCCTGCCCAATAACTCCGCGAGGAGCCGTAGACAATGAAAGATCTGCTGAATCTACTGAAATCACAAAGTCAGGCTGATGAATTTGACTCGATCAAAATCTCGCTTGCATCACCGGAAATGATCCGTTCGTGGTCATTCGGTGAAGTTAAAAAACCGGAAACGATTAACTATCGTACATTCAAGCCTGAGCGTGATGGTTTGTTTTGCGCGAAGATTTTTGGTCCGGTCAAGGATTATGAGTGCCTCTGCGGTAAGTATAAGCGCATGAAGCACCGCGGTGTTATCTGTGAAAAGTGTGGTGTTGAAGTCACACTGACTAAAGTTCGTCGTGACCGTATGGGGCATATCGAACTCGCTAGTCCAGTAGCACATATTTGGTTCTTGAAGTCATTGCCATCCCGTATTGGTTTGATGCTGGATATCACGCTACGTGACATCGAACGTATTTTGTATTTTGAATCGTTTGTTGTTGTTGAGCCTGGTATGACGACGCTAGAGCGTGGTCAGCTGATGAACGACGAGCAGTACTTTGAAGCCCTTGAAGAGTTCGGCGATGAGTTCGATGCCCGTATGGGTGCTGAAGCTGTACAGATGTTGATGGCTTCAATCGATCTGGAAGAAGAGATCCAAATGCTGCGGGAAGAGATTCCGCAGACAAACTCTGAAACCAAAATCAAGAAGCTCTCTAAGCGTCTGAAACTGTGCGAGTCATTCTACAAGTCGGGTAATAAACCTGAGTGGATGGTGCTGACAATTTTGCCAGTATTGCCGCCAGATCTTCGTCCGTTGGTACCTTTGGATGGAGGCCGTTTTGCTACGTCCGATCTGAATGATCTGTATCGTCGTGTTATTAACCGTAATAACCGTCTGAAGCGCCTGTTGGATCTGAACGCACCTGACATCATTGTGCGTAACGAAAAACGTATGCTGCAGGAATCTGTAGATGCGCTGTTGGATAACGGTCGTCGTGGTCGTGCTATTACCGGTTCTAACAAACGTCCATTAAAATCTTTGGCTGACATGATCAAAGGTAAGCAGGGTCGTTTCCGTCAGAACTTGTTAGGTAAGCGTGTCGATTACTCCGGTCGTTCGGTTATTGTGGTAGGTCCTTACCTGCGCCTGCATCAGTGCGGTCTTCCTAAGAAGATGGCGCTTGAGCTGTTTAAGCCATTCATCTTTTCTAAGCTTGAACTGCGTGGTTATGCGACAACGATTAAAGCCGCTAAGAAAATGGTTGAGCGTGAAGAGCCGCTGGTTTGGGATATTCTGGATGAAGTAATCCGTGAACATCCGATTCTGCTGAACCGTGCGCCTACACTTCACCGTTTGGGTATTCAGGCATTTGAGCCTGTGCTGATTGAAGGTAAAGCAATTCAGTTGCATCCATTGGTCTGTGCTGCTTACAACGCCGACTTTGATGGAGACCAGATGGCGGTACACGTACCGTTAACTATTGAAGCGCAGCTTGAAGCACGTGCTTTGATGATGTCTACCAACAATATTTTATCACCAGCAAACGGTGAACCAATTATTGTTCCGTCACAGGACGTTGTATTGGGTCTGTATTGGATGACGCGATCGCGTATCAACGGTAAAGGCGAAGGCATGGCCTTTTCTGATATCGAAGAGATCGAGCGAGCATACGGTGCTAAGCAGCTGGATTTGCAGGCGCGGATTAAAGTACGTGTCAAAGAAGTCATTCGTGATATTGAAGGTAATGTTACTGAAATTACGGAAATTAAAGAGACAACGGCAGGTCGGGCAATGTTGTTCTCTATCGTTCCTGATGGCTTGCCGTTTGAGCTTGTTAATCAGGCGATGAAGAAAAAAGCTATCTCTCGTCTGCTTAACGAAGCGTATCGTCGTTGCGGTCTTAAAGATACGGTTATCTTCGCCGATCAGCTGATGTATATGGGCTTCCGTCAGGCGACAGTTTCAGGTTCATCTATTGGGGTTAACGATTTCGTTATTCCGGATGAGAAACCGGCAATCGTTGGTGAAGCTGATGCTGAAGTAAAAGAGATTGAGCGTCAGTTTGCGGATGGTCTGGTAACGCAAGGCGAGAAATATAACAAGGTTATTGATATCTGGTCGCGCGCTAACGATTTGTTGGCGAAGCGCATGATGGAAAACCTGAAGATTGAGAAAGTTATTGACCGTGATGGTAATGAAGTCGATCAGGAGTCTTTCAACTCAGTTTATATGATGGCTGACTCCGGTGCCCGTGGTAGTGCGGCGCAGATTCGACAGCTGGCCGGTATGCGTGGTCTGATGGCGAAACCCGATGGCTCTATCATCGAAACGCCAATCGTGGCTAACTTTCGTGAAGGTTTGAACGTACTTCAGTACTTCATCTCAACACATGGTGCACGTAAAGGTCTCGCTGATACTGCATTGAAAACAGCGAACTCAGGTTATCTGACGCGTCGTTTGGTTGATGTGGCGCAGGATCTGGTTATCACAGAAGTTGATTGTGGCACCGAGAATGGTCTGGTTATCCAGCCAATGATCGAAGGTGGCGACGTTGTTGTTGCTCTGGGTCATCGTATACTGGGTCGTGTGGTCGCGCGTGATGTGCTGGACCCTGCCGGTGTTGATGTTCTGATTCCTGCTGGTACATTGATCGATGAAGCGTGGGTGCATCATTTAGAAAATGATGAGGCCTTTTCTTCTATTGATGAAATTGTTGTTCGTTCGGCTATCACGTGTGATACACGTTTTGGTATTTGTGCGGCATGTTACGGTCGTGACCTGGGTCGTGGTCATGGTGTTAACGCGGGTGAGGCTGTCGGTGTTATCGCTGCACAGTCAATCGGTGAGCCGGGTACCCAGCTGACTATGCGTACGTTCCATATCGGGGGTGCGGCTTCAAGAGCGGCAGCCGTTGATAGTGTTCAGGTTAAGAAAGGCGGTGATATTCGTCTGCATAACCTCAAGTATGTTGAATCGCCAGCAGGTCACCTCGTTGCAGTATCGCGTTCTGGTGAGTTGGGTGTTACGGACGAGCATGGTCGTGAGCGTGAGCGTTACAAGCTTCCTTACGGTGCTATTATCAAGGTTAAGGACGGTGCTCAGGTGAATCCTGGCGACATCGTTGCTAACTGGGATCCGCATACCCACCCGATCATCACGGAAGTAGGTGGTACGGTTATCTTCGTAGGTATGGAAGATGGTATTACCGTTAAGCAGACTACAGATGATTTGACCGGGCTTTCTACGACTGAGATTCTGGATGGTAAAGATCGTCCGGCAGCGGGCAAAGAGATTCGTCCGTTGATTAAGCTGGTTGATGCCAAAGGTGTTGACATTTGTCACCCGGGTACAGATCAGCCGGTACAGTATCTGTTGCCTGCTAAAGCGATCATTAACATGGCTAATGGCGCTAACGTTTCGGTCGGTGAGGCGCTAGCGCGTATCCCGCAGGAAGGTTCAGTCAACAAGGATATCACCGGTGGTCTGCCGCGTGTTGCCGACCTGTTTGAGGCGCGTAAGCCAAAAGAGTCGTCAATACTGGCTGAAATCTCAGGTATTATTTCGTTCGGTAAAGAAACTAAAGGCAAAAAGCGTCTGGTTATTACACCAAACGATGCCGAGCCGTATGAGTTGATGATTCAGAAGTGGCGTAACCTGAACGTGTTCGAGGGTGAACATGTTGAGAAGGGTGAGGTTATTTCCGATGGTCCGACTAATCCGCATGATATCTTGCGTATTTTGGGCGTGGAAGCATTGGCAGAGTTTGTTGTAAACGAAATTCAGGACGTTTATCGCCTTCAGGGTGTAGGTATCAACGACAAGCATATTGAAGTTATCTGTCGTCAGATGTTGCGTAAAGTTGAGATTGTTACTTCGGGCGACTCTACCTTTATACCTGGCGAGCAGGTTGAATATGCTGCTGTTGTCTCTGAAAACGCTGAATTGGAAGCGGCTGATAAGATGCCGGCTAAATTTGAACGTGTCCTCTTGGGTGTAACTAAGGCTTCTCTGGCAACAGAGTCCTTTATCTCGGCGGCATCGTTCCAGGAAACAACCCGTGTACTCACCGAAGGTGCAGTTAAGGGTAAGCAGGACTTCCTGCGTGGCCTGAAAGAAAACGTTGTGGTAGGTCGTCTGATTCCAGCAGGAACAGGTTTGGCTTATCATAGCGAACGCAAACGCAAACGTGCGATTGCGCAAGGAACTGAGACAGTCAGTGCAGAAGAAGTGCAAGAAGCACTGGCAGCTGCTCTGAATGCCTCTTTGTCAAATTCTGATTAATTATTAATCAGAGATTGACTTCAAGGGTCGGAATTGATTAAAATTCCGGCCCCCTAGTGACCGGATTGAATACAGTCCGGTTTTTTGGTGCTTTTAATTAAACGTGAAAACGTGGAGTTTGCTTTAATGGCAACTATTAACCAATTGGTTCGCAAACCACGTAAGCGCAAAGTACAAAAAAGTGACGTACCGGCTCTGCAGGCTTGTCCTCAGCGTCGTGGCGTATGTACACGTGTTTACACTACAACTCCGAAGAAGCCAAACTCGGCCCTTCGTAAAGTTTGCCGTGTTCGTTTAACAAACGGCTTCGAAGTGACTTCCTACATTGGTGGTGAAGGTCATAACCTGCAAGAACATAGTGTTGTATTGATCCGTGGCGGTCGTGTAAAAGATTTGCCAGGTGTTCGTTACCACACTGTTCGTGGCGCATTGGATTGTTCAGGCGTTAACGATCGTAAGCAGGCTCGTTCGAAGTACGGTACTAAACGTCCTAAGTCTTAATCACCGTTTAACGGTGGAAGTTGATGCTAGTAAAATGTCTGGTGACAGATCCAATACTAACTTGGCAAGACCGGACCCGGTAAGAGTAAGGTTAGATAGATACTTATCTATCTGAATTTCCTGAAGACCTTTTAAATATGAGGGCTTATCATGCCTAGAAGACGCGTCGCTGCAAAGCGCGAAATACTACCGGATCCTAAGTTCGGTAACATTACATTGGCTAAATTTATCAACCATGTAATGGTTAGTGGAAAAAAATCTGTTGCAGAGCGTATTGTTTACGGTGCAATGGATAAAATCCAGGAACGTTCAAATAACGATCCTCTGGATATGTTTGTTAAAGCATTAGAAGCAATCCAGCCTGCGGTTGAAGTTAAATCCCGTCGCGTTGGTGGTGCTACTTACCAGGTACCATGTGAAGTACGTCCTTCTCGTCGTATGGCTCTGTCTATGCGCTGGTTGGTAGATGCTTCACGTAAGCGTGGCGAAAAATCTATGGCATTGCGCTTAGCTGGTGAAGTGCTGGATGCTGCTGATGGTCGTGGTGCTGCTGTTAAGAAACGTGAAGATGTGCATCGTATGGCAGAAGCGAACAAAGCTTTTGCTCACTATCGCTTCTAAATGTTCAGAGGAATGAGTCGTGGCTCGTAAAACTCCTATTGCACGTTACCGTAACATTGGTATCGTTGCACACGTAGATGCCGGTAAAACGACTACAACAGAACGCGTACTTTTCTATACAGGTCTATCTCATAAAATTGGTGAGGTGCATGATGGCGCCGCGACAATGGACTGGATGGAGCAGGAGCAGGAGCGTGGTATTACTATCACTTCTGCTGCGACTACCTGTTTCTGGCAAGGTATGAGCAAACAGTTTGAAAACCACCGTATCAATATCATTGATACGCCGGGACACGTTGACTTCACGATCGAAGTAGAGCGTTCTTTGCGTGTATTGGATGGTGCGGTTGTTGTGTTGTGTGCCTCATCGGGTGTGCAGCCGCAAACTGAAACTGTTTGGCGTCAAGCTAATAAATATCATGTTCCGCGTATGGTCTTCGTTAATAAAATGGACCGTGCTGGTGCTGATTTCTATATGGTTATCGATCAGCTCAAAGCCCGTTTGGGTGCTAAGGCTGTTCCAATCAATTTCCCGATCGGCGCTGAAGATGAGTTCAAAGGCGTTGTTGATCTGATTCGCATGAAAGCGATCATGTGGAACGAAGCAGATCAGGGAATGACCTACGAGTTGGAAGATATTCCGGCTGGTCTTCAGGCGAAAGCCGATGAGCTTCGTGAAGAGATGGTCGAAGCTGCAGCTGAAGCTACTGACGAGTTGATGGAAAAGTACCTGGAAGAAGGTGACTTAACTGATGACGAAATCAAGGCTGGTCTGCGCGCACGTACGTTGGATAACGACCTTGTTCTGATGCTTTGTGGTTCTGCCTTTAAGAACAAAGGCGTTCAGGCAATGTTGGATGCTGTTATTGAATACATGCCTTCTCCTGTCGAAGTGAAAGCGATTGAGGGTATCTTGGATGACAAAGATGAAACTGTGGCTACCCGTCCTGCGGATGATAGTGCGCCGTTTGCTGCTCTTGCATTCAAGATTGCTACTGACCCGTTTGTTGGTACGCTAACGTTTATTCGCGTGTATTCAGGTGTCCTGGCTTCAGGCGACAGCGTTTTTAACTCTGTTAAGAGTAAAAAAGAGCGTGTTGGTCGTATGGTGCAGATGCATGCTAATAACCGCGAAGAGATTAAAGAAGTCCGCGCGGGTGATATTGCTGCATTGATCGGTATGAAAGATGTAACGACAGGTGATACGCTGTGTGATCCTACGAATAAAATCGTACTGGAGCGCATGGAATTTCCTGAGCCGGTTATCTCTGTTGCTGTTGAGCCTAAATCTAAGGCTGATCAAGAGAAAATGGGTGTTGCATTAGGTAAGCTTGCGCAGGAAGATCCATCTTTCCGCGTTGAGACTGATGAAGAAACCGGCCAGACAATTATCTCTGGTATGGGTGAGTTGCATCTGGATATCCTTGTTGACCGTATGCGTCGTGAATTCAGCGTTGAGGCAAACATTGGTAAGCCTCAGGTTGCATATCGCGAGAAGATCCGTAAGTCTGTTGATGCTAACCACAAGTTTGCTCGTCAGTCAGGTGGTCGCGGTCAGTATGGTCACGTTATGGTTGAGTTCAGCCCGTCTGATGAAGAAGGGCTGGAGTTTATCAATGAAGTGGTTGGTGGTGCTATTCCTAAGGAATACATCGGCGCTATCGAGAAGGGTATAACAGAGCAGATGAAGAACGGTGTCATCGCTGGTTATCCGCTGATTGGTCTTAAAGCTCGACTGTATGACGGTTCATATCATGATGTTGACTCGAATGAGATGGCATTTAAGATAGCCGCGTCGCAGGCGTTGAAAAAATACGCCCTGCAAGCAGATCCATGTCTGTTGGAACCAATGATGAAAGTCGAAGTGGTTACTCCGGAAGATTACATGGGCGACGTTATGGGTGACCTTAACCGTCGTCGCGGTCTGGTTCAGGGTATGGAAGACACTCCATCTGGCAAAGTGATTAATGCACAGGTTCCGTTGGGTGAAATGTTCGGATATGCAACTGATCTGCGTTCCGCAACTCAAGGGCGTGCAACTTACTCTATGGAGTTTGAGTGTTACGCTGAAGCTCCTAAGAATGTCGCCGAAGCGGTGATGAGGGCTTACTAGCCTTCGCCATAATCTAAGAGGTAATTTATCGTGGCAAAAAAAGCATTTGAACGAAATCTGCCGCACGTCAACGTAGGTACAATTGGCCACGTTGACCATGGCAAAACAACTTTGACAGCAGCTCTGACGCGCGTATGTGCGGAAGTGTTTGGTGGTACGGCCGTAGCATTTGACGGTATCGATAACGCTCCGGAAGAGCGTGAGCGTGGT
>NZ_JBFIIH010000102.1:0-15666 GCF_041601355.1 Neptunomonas sp. | reverse complement strand
TCGGTATCTCCCAGTGACGTTATGTGTTTCAACCAGATTCAATACATTGCTCCGCGCCCAACCTGATATTTGTCGACGCAATGCTAAGCGGTGTTAAATAGACATTCTATAGATGGCGACAGGTCGAAAAAATTCAACGCTAGAGGGGATTTCTTTGGAGCCGGGTGCGCAACAACTAAAATGAGGGGGAGAATATATGATAGATAAACTCTTTCAGAGAGCATATCTATCATTACAGGTATCAATCAACAACCTGTGAATTTCGACTCGCTCTATTCAATATTCTGGATCTGTCCATTGAGTAGCAGCCTTTCCCTTAATAAACTCAATGACTACCGAAATAAACCGTTCAAAAATGCCTGCCTGCCCACCAAACTGCCCTCCACTTGCCTTTGGCTTTTACTGAATCTTGGTGGTGAGCAAGGGAAAAACAGTGCCGTTTTGAAAGGACTTATCGAGCCATTTTTATAAGCTACTATAAAATACTGGATACAATAATAGCCATTTAATCGATAATACCTCTACAATAGATACTATTGTATCCATTCATAGTTGGTACTGATGAATTTTACATTACTTGATGATACCGATGTGAGCCAAGCGTATGCCGCGTACTTGCGTGAGTTACGCCAACAAGCAAAGCTGTCACGGACTGCACTGGCAGAGCGCAGTTGCGTACCTGCGGCCACCATTAAGAAGTTTGAGCTGACTGGGCAAATTTCATTTCGCCAATTACTGTTGCTTTGGCAGACACTCGACTCGCTAGATAGGCTATTTCAGCTCACACAACCTAACAAGGAGCGCGCTGCTATACCTACTAGCATTGATGAGGTGCTAAAAGATGAGTTTTAAACCCATTCAGAAACTCAACGTAGCTCGTACTTTAAGCTCCGGTGAACGGGTAGCAGTTGGGGTTTTGGCTCAAAACCGGCAGGGCGTCTTTTTTCAATATGCTGACAGCTATGTGCAGCAATTTGGCAATTTGTCGCCTTTTACTTTGCGAGCAAATACACAAGTGCAGTCCGCACCCAAACAGCCTCATCAAGGTGTTCATGGCGTGTTCGGTGATTGCTTGCCTGATGGCTGGGGAATGCTGTTACAAGATCGGATTTTCCGTCAAAAGGGCATTCTGCCAGCTCAATTAACGGCGATGGATAGACTGGCTTTTGTGGGCGATAAAGGCATGGGGGCACTATCATTTTCGCCGGTATCCGAGTTCTCAACCGAGAGTTGCGCCGAGATTGATTTAGCGACTTTGGGCTTAGAAGCGCAAGCACTCTTTGATGCATCAATGTCTGACTATATTGATAGCAATCAGGATGATTTGGATGGGTACACTCAGCAAGTGTTAGCAGCATTAGTGGCTGGAGGCAGCTCAGGTGGGGCCAGGCCGAAAGCGCAGATTTATATGCCATCGGGTGTCCCCCAATATTGTCGAACCTTTGCACAACCCGGTGATGAAGCGTGGCTGATTAAGTTTACCTCGAAAAATCTTGCGCTCGGGCATGAAGAAGGTTTGTGTGAAGCCGTCTATTTGCAAATGGCTGAGCTGGCAAGGTGTCAACCGCCGGTATGGCAACTTATTGAAGCGCCCCACAATAGTGGTGCGCGCGCATGGCTGGCGCTCAAGCGTTTTGACTATACCGCTGGCCACACAGCTTTAGGCAGTCGCAATGCAGGCCGTCTTCATATGCACAGTGCATGCGGCCTGCTGGATGCGGATTATCGTTCCCCGAGTTTGGATTATATTGATTTGATCAAAGCCAGCCGTCAGCTGTGTAAATCACCCGCCGTAGGACAGCTGCAATTTCGTCGTGCCATATTTAACCTGCTGGCGTCTAATCAAGACGATCACAGTAAAAACTGGGCTTTTTTGCAATCGGACGACGGTCAATGGCATCCGGCACCGTTTTACGATCTCACCTATAGTCCGCATCCATTTAACGAACACGCCACAGCCTTTGGTGGATATGGTAAAGCTCCGCCGATTAAGGTTATACAGAAGCTTGCCGCAAGTGCTGGTTTTGCTAATTGGAACGAAGCGAGGAAAATCGTTGAAGAAGTATCAGAAGCACTCAGCCAATTTACTCATCTCGCACAGCAGCAAGGGATCAGTAAAACGACAGTGTCTGCTATCACTAAGACACTGAATCAGCGTAAACAGGAAAATGCAGCGCTTTTTCTAAAACAATAAGAGAAGTCCATAATGAAGCTCGGTCGTAACGATCCTTGCCACTGTGGAAGTGGTAAAAAATATAAGCGTTGTTGTATGGACAGCGTATCCAAGCAACATGCCCAAGTATTTGATGATGTTGAAGCCATGCTGGCTATGAACCCAGATTTGAACATCGATGAACTCAATGCAGCTTTACAGCACAAAATGCAGGATCGCAATAATCAACCTCATCCGGATTTTTGTGGTGTGACTCCGACGCAAATGGCCAATTGGCTTTATGCGCCTTTTGATGAATTACAGTGGGTAACAATCAGTACCCCAGATGATCTTTCTGCCAGCCCTGTGATGCGCTATTTAGCCCTCATTCTTGATGAAGCAATGGAACACGAAGGCTCATTAAAAGCCACGAGCAAAGGCAACTTACCGGCTAAGTTAGTCAAGCAGGCCAGGGAATTATTGCCTGAGTTTTCAGTCGCTCAATTTGATTGTAACATTAGTATCAGCGAGTTTACGGGCAGTAACGAAGATAAATTCAATGCTTTGCACTACACCCGGGTACTGGCCGACATCAGCGGCATTATTTACCGACGCAGTGGTCGCTATCATGTGAAAAAATCAGCGCAAAAACAGTACCAAGCCTCAGGTATACAAGCATTTTTTAAACCTATGCTAGAAGCCGCAATCAACAAATACAACTGGGGGTATTTAGACGGCTTTGAGTACGATGTCGATTTGCGTACCTTTTGGTTGTTTATGCTGTGGCGCATACAAAGTCATAACAGTGTGGATCAGCTTGTTAAAGAAGTGATGGCGGCTTTCCCCGATTTGCTACTGGCATTCCCTACGAATGATGATTTCTCGCCGGAAAGAAATTTAAGTGTGTTAATCGAGTCAAGGTTTATTGAACGATTTTTACAGTTTTGGGGATTTGTGACGATTGATCCAAGACGATATTTAAACCGTGAGCCTGTCACCAGAATGGTTCAAGTTCAGCCTTTATTAAAGCAAACCTTTCAATTTACCATTAACTCATAACAAAGGTCATTGTGAGCGAATATCAATACTATCGATTCGAGCGTCAGGATGGATATTTAGACAGTAAAGCGCGCCAAGCACTCAGAGCCATTTCAAGTCGAGCCGACATCACTGCTACGTCTTTTCAGATATATTATAACTACAGTGATTTAAAAGCAGAGCCGCAAGAGGTGATGCTAAAGCACTTCGACATCGGTTTTTATTACGCTGATTGGGGCTCAATCGATGCCTACATCAAGCTACCTCTGGGGACGATTCCTGATGCGGTACTTTGGTGTGAAACACATGGCTTTTATGTTCACCAAACCCATGAATGGGAGCTGCTTATTTTCTCCATTGAGGAGTATTACGAGTATTTTGATGATGAAAATGCAGACGATTTTTTCCAACATTTAGCAGGCTTACGCAGTGAGTTAATGCAAGGTGATTGGCGTCTTTTCTACTTTATGTGGCTCGAAGAGTTTGACTTCAATAATGAGCTTGACGCGATACCGTTAATTCAATTCGATTTTGAGCATCTCAATGAGGGGTTACTGGCCTTTGCTGCGCTTTATAATATTCCCTTAGCTTTGGTTAAAGCGCTTTCTATGGTGCTCAACGCTAAGCCAAGTCACCAAGCCAAACACCCCCAGTTTCAGTTTGATGCGTGGTTAAATAATCTCACTGAAGCAGATAAAAATGCGCTTTTAAGCACTATCTTTGAACAAGGTCAGTTGACTCGTCACCAAGCCTTAGCGATGACGCAAAAAGAATCTGCTAATAAAGATGAAGCCTATCAGTATTGGTTATCTCCCGACGCGATTGCCCCCTATATTGAACAAGCGCAACGCCAATTAGAGCAAGAACAAGCCGAAGCACTAGCAAAGAAATTGGCTATCGAAAAAGTGGAAAAAGAAAAGGCGTTGACTGGCATATATAGCCAACGTGAGAAATGCTGGCAGCACGCACAAGAGCAGGCGAACCGAACCTGCGCCAGTGGCTACGATCAAGCATCACGTTATTTGCATCAGCTGTTCGAAGCCTATCAGTTTAAAGGTGATACAGCGGCGTTTAAGCGGCGTTTTAAACTATTTATGACTACCAATAACAGCCGTAAAGCGTTGTTAAACCGGCTGAGTGATTTGCTATAAATGATAAGATTATAGACAGGCCAAATGGTCTTAGAAAAAATAGCTGTAAAAATGGATTGGCTCTCGATTGGCTGAGAAACTGAAGTTGATCAAGATATTCACCTTCAGGTCTACAGATTGTTACCAATAAAGTAACTTTGTGAAGACCTCTGATTGCTGGATTTCCCTGTGGACTCAAAACGCGCAGGCAGGTACTCAAGTCGCGGATTTGCACTTTTACGCGCAGAAAAGTGCGGTTTTTTTATATTTTTATGCGCATAAAAGTGTTGTGGCACTCTAATTGAGAATAAAACTGTCCCTCAGTAGATCTCTATCCTTTTTGCGGATGCCCGCTTGTTGGGCAAGGCCTTCCCACTTTGAGACAGCGTTTAACAATCTGCGGTGGATGGCATTTGCTGTATTGTCATTAACGTGAAAATACTCCGCAACTTTAAATGCCAAGTCTATCGAGAGCGCGTTGCTCATATCATCAACATTAAGGTGTAATCCTGTGGCGTATAACATTGGGTTGATGTCGTATGCTGGAGATAGTCGCCAGCCAGTGGGCTCCAGAATGAATCCATGATTTCTCAGGTGATCGTCGCAATTCGAGACCATGATGTTAAACAGCATTCTTGTCCAGAGCTGTTCAAGGTCTTGCTGAGTATTAGAACCCTGTTGTATTAGAAACTCAGCGAGTTCCAATTAACTCGCATGTTCTGCGTCAATTTTGTTGGCCGGTCGATGCCGGAGCGCAAATGGGCGTATTTAATCACAGCCACGGCATGAATGCGGCGGATTTAGCCGATCATTTAAAACAGCAAAGCCGTGAACATTACGGCACCTTAGCCTTGGAACTGAGCATAGCGAAAAGGTTCGCCCCGTTTTCCAAACCATACGCCAACGTTTTTTAGCCAGCTTATCGTCTGAGGCCGACGGCCAAATGCGCCGAGTAGCAAAAAAGCTTGCCTTACTGGCCAGCGCCAGGCTGTTAGCCATTCAATCTAAGGTATTAGATTGGCCTGCCCAAAGTGAAGAAGCGGCCTGTTTAACTCAGCTTAACCAATGGATACTCGCCCGTGGTGGTGTCGCCGCCAATGAAGATCAGCAAGCCAACCGCCAAGTGCGCAGCTTTATTTAGCAACATGACGAAAGCCGCTTTACTCCCAAACAAACTGGCTACAGTAGCCCAGTACGCCAACTCGCAGGTTGGATTGGTACCACAGGCCCACAAATCCTATACCTATTTTATCCAACCGGCTGGCGCGAATCTACCGAAGGCCTAAGCCCAGATCGCGCTGCTAAAGCCCTTATGGCCGCTGGCTACGTCGTACCCGATGGCAACCGGCCGCAGCGCAAAGTCAGCCTGCCCGACAACACTCGCCCACGCATTTACTGTGTCAAAGACAGCATTTTGGACGACTAACCAAGTACAGCCTTGTCACCTTTCAGTGCACCGCCAGTAAGCACAGGGGTTTGGTTTTGATTGCAGCCCAACGCAGACAATATCGCTAGAGTAATTACAGTGTACTGCCAGTACACCAATAACCAGCAATGCACCAATAGCTAACGAACCTAATTATTTGGTTTCAACTCAAATAAGTTGAGAAAAACCATAATCGTGGTAGGGGTAAGCAACAGTGATAAAACTCAAAGTTTATGGTTAAAAAACACCATGGAGAAAGCATGATCCGCTGCCACCTAGCTCGTTTAATGGGCGAACGAAAAATGCGCATTAGCGACGTGATGCGAGAAACCGGCCTAAGTCGCACCACCATCACGCTACTTTACAAAGAAACCCTGTATTTACAATGCTCTTCACAAGGTAATGCAGGGCTTTTAAGACATTATTGGACGGGTAAAAAACTATTCGATATTCTGGATCTGCTCCCGCATCTGTTCAATTAACACCTTAAGCTCCACTGCGCTTTGCGTGGTATCGGTAACTATCGATTTCGAAGAAAGCGTGTTCGCTTCACGGTTGAGTTCCTGCATCAGGAAGTCTAAACGGCGGCCTATGGGCTCTTTCTGTTTAAGGATACGGCGCACTTCCTGTACGTGTGTGTCGAGGCGGTCCATCTCTTCATCAACATCGGCTTTTTGTGCCAGCAGCACCACTTCTTGTTCAAGCCGTTGCGGATCTAAATCTACACCCAGATCCGTAACACGTGATCTGAGCATGTTACGTTGATTCTGCAGGATCTGCGGAAGCTTAGCGCGCACATCACTGATCACAAGACTAATAGCATCTAAACGCTGTTCTATTAAGCCTGCCAGCTCTTTGCCTTCGCGCTCACGGCCCGATTGCAGGTCTGCTAGCGCCTTATTGAATAGTTGCAGGGCCTCACGCTTTACGTCTTCCATATCAATCTTTACGTCTTGCAAAACACCCGGCCAACGCAACAAGTCGAGCGGATTCAACGACTGAGATACGGGCATTAACTGCTCCATTTGCTCTGCTGCAGCAAGCAACTGCCGGGCAAATGCTTCGTTCACTTGCAGTGTTTGTGCTTGCTCTTCGGGTATAAAACGCAGCATGCATTCAACCTTGCCACGGCTGAAGCGTTTGCGCAGTGTTTCACGCAATGACCCTTCCAGCTCCCGGAGCTGTTCCGGGAGTCTCAATTGAGGCTCGAGGAAGCGATGGTTAACAGAACGGACTTCCCACGTGAGGGTTCCCCACGCCTGCTGGCTCTCTTGACGAGCAAAAGCGGTCATACTACGTGTCATGTTGTCGTATCTCGATTAGAATTATCCTATTCGGCTAGTTTACCAGTCTGAAGACCGATGCTCTATGCAGCAAATCATTCATTATTGTTAAGGTGTATTTTACAGATGAGTCCTACCATGTCAGATCAACTTCAAAACCTGGGTCTAGCCAGCATGCGTCCGAGTGGTCGCCAACCCGACCAGTTACGTGAAATCCGTATTACACGAAATTTCACTAAGCATGCAGAAGGTTCGGTGCTGGTTGAGTTTGGTGAGACAAAAGTGATCTGTACCGCTACGGTTGAGCGTGGCGTGCCGCGCTTTCTGCGCGGTTCAGGTTCTGGCTGGGTGACCGCCGAATATGGCATGCTGCCTCGTTCTACCAATACGCGTAATGGCCGGGAAGCGGCACGCGGTAAGCAAACAGGCCGTACTATCGAGATCCAACGTCTTATCGGTCGTTCACTGCGCGCCGCTCTGGATCTTAAAAAACTCGGCGAAAATACCATTACAATCGATTGCGATGTTATTCAGGCCGATGGTGGCACGCGTACGGCATCGATTACCGGTGCTTGCGTTGCGTTAATGGATGCCATTAACTTCCTGAAAAAAGATAAACATGGCGCGCTAAAAGGCAATCCGATCAAGTATATGCTGGCGGCTATTTCTGTGGGCATCTATAAAGGTGAAGCGGTATTGGATCTGGATTACGATGAAGATTCGGCAGCAGAAACTGATATGAATGTCATCATGACTGACCAGGGTGGTTTTATTGAAGTGCAGGGTACTGCCGAAGGTGCGCCATATACTCAAGACGAGCTGAACAAAATGCTGGCACTGGCAAATAAGGGCATTAAAGAAATAATTGAGATGCAAAAAGCAGCGTTCAATAAATAAGCTTTTTTAGACATTAAAAAAGGGTGCTGCGGCACCCTTTTTGTTTTTCTGTTCTGTGGTTGCCTAAGGAGTTTTAAAAATCACCATCATAATCGATGGTTAACGGCGCATGCTCAGAAAACATCTGGTCTTTAAAAATAGATACGTTTTTAACCATCTTTCGCAGGTTTGCGGTAGTTATCTGATAATCCAGTCGGGCGCCTTCATTTAAGGTGCGGGCGCGGTTGTAATCCGGCCACCAGGTAAACTGACGCTCTGCCTTGTTGATCTCACGGAAAGCATCCACAAAGCCCAGGTCACCCAGCATCTCTTCCATCCATGCACGCTCACTTGGCAGAAAACCGGAAACAGTTTGGTTCGCATACCAATTACTCAAGTCCATTGGACGATGAGCCGTATTCAGAGTGCCGCAAAAAATAAAGTCACGACGTTTACGTAACGTTTTCTTCAGGTGCCCCAAAAAGTGAGACATAAACTCTTCTTTTGTCTGCTGTGCAGAAAAGCTTTTAAGTCCGGACGGGATATGCAGCGATGAAACACTGACTTTATCAAAGTCCGCCTGAATAAAACGCCCCTGAGTATCACACAGCTCAAACCCCAAACCGGTCATTATCGCTTTTGGCACCTGGCGCGTATAAATAGCCACACCGCTAAAGCCATCTTCGAACGCATCAAAGAAGTAAGGATAATAGCCTTCAGGGTGATAACGGTCACCATCCAGCTGATATTCTCTTAGCCGAAGATCCTGCAGGCAGATGACGTCTGCATTCTGCTTGACCATCCAGTCAAAGAAGCCTCTATCAGCCGCCTGTTCAATACCTTGTGTATTGAAGGTGATAACACGCATATTGGTTATTCCTGTAAAGCGCACAAAAAAGTTAAAGGGGAATTGTATAGTGTAGTCAGCAAAAAGGAAATTTACTAACCCCCGAAAATCTCGTTCATATGGCAAGCTAATGGTAGAATACGCTTTTTATACGATATGAGACCCTGCCATGCGCGATTACCAGAGAGAATTTATCCAGTTTGCCATCCAACAGAATGTATTGCGCTTTGGTGAGTTCACATTAAAATCTGGCCGGATTAGCCCCTATTTTTTCAATGCAGGTCTTTTTAATAGCGGTACGGCGCTGGCAAAGTTAGGCCGTTACTATGCCGCGGCTATTGATGAAGCCAATGTTGAATTTGATGTTCTGTTTGGCCCTGCTTACAAAGGTATCCCGCTGGCGGCCGCTGCCGCGATTGCACTCTCAAACGATTACAATCGTGACGTGCCTTATGTGTTTAACCGTAAAGAAGCGAAAAGCCATGGCGAAGGCGGCAGCTTAGTCGGCGCGCCATTAGAAGGTCGTGTAATGATCATTGATGACGTCATTACCGCCGGCACCGCCATTCGCGAAGTGATGGAAATCATTAATGCTGCAGACGCGACACCAGCAGCCGTGATGATCGCACTCAATCGTATGGAGCGTGGCAAGGGTGAGCTATCGGCTATTCAGGAAGTGGAGCGTGATTATGCCATGCAGGTGATCAGCATTGTTTCACTGCAAGATGTGGTTGATTATCTGCTGGAGGTCGGTGGTTATGACGAAGTCGTACCTGCGATCCAGGCATATCGTGCTGAATACGGCATCTGAGTTATTTTCGCACTACTTTTTAAGGCGCCACCCGTACTTTGACTTCGCGGGTGGCCGAATCAACTCCCGAACCACACCGGCCGACACTCTTAATCGTATAATACGTTTCAGGCCCCACGGTTACTGAAGCACAGCTTGCCTGATAACTACAATCAAGCAGTCCGGGTGTTGCCAGGGCTACCGGCGCCACATCTGTGTTGCAGACCTGCGCATTTTCCGGATGCAATAACTCAGACAGGTGCAACTCTGAACCTGTTTGTGCCGCTGACAATGCCCTGACCGCCAATATCTCCTGTGATCGATACGTTTGGCTGGCTGTCATAATGCTGCTCATACCCGCCACCAGCATCGCCAACACTACTATGACAAAAATAGCAGAGATCAGCCCAAGGCCGTTCTGTTTTTTATAGGCTTGATTCAGGTTAGGGCGCATTACGGATCTGCACCTCCTGCTGAATCAGTAGTTTTTCTGAGTTTTGCTCAACACTGAACTCCAGCATCACAAGGGCATTACGCTGCAATGTAGCGTTCACTACGGTAAATGGCTGAGCCGATGTCACCGGATAGGCCAGCAACGCTCTGTTGGGCTCGCTACTTGGCAGACTTGCAGGCATTGGCTGCGTGGCGGAGCGTGCATAGTTACGGTATTGATACAAGCGATCCCCGACCAGACAAAAACTAACCGGACCATCAACAATAAACATCCGCTTAGAGGGCGATTCAGCCGGATACTGATGCGCACTGGCCAATGTCAACGGGGTAGCACCCGGTCCTAACAGGCTGGCTGGAGACGAACTAATGTCGGGAGAGATCACCGCGGGCGAACCGGTCTGATAAACAGCCGGCGTGCTGATCGGATAGATTGCTGTTTTACCCAGCTCGGGCGCCTCGGAAAAAGGGATAATAGAAAAGGAGCTGGCGGCGCTGGTGAGTGGAATTGAAATATAAGATGTTGCATCCAGAATGGGGATATATTCCAGGCATGCGCCACTCGCATCCTGCTGGGTGCGTGAGCTATTCGGCAATGCATTACGCAGCGCCCTAACCATACGATCCATCGCCACACGGCTGGTTGCAGCAATACCATCGCGCCTCACCAAATCGCTATAGCCTTGCACCGAGTTAACGATAAAACCGCTGGTGCCCACGGAAATAATACCCAGCAATACGATAACAACAATCAGCTCCAGCAGCGTAAAGCCTGTTTGCTTGTATCCGTGACTGCGACGCATCAATAATTTCCCCGATACACCACAAACAACTGCGCTGATTCGCCGGGCGGTGTCACCGTGACATTAATGCGTTTGACTGTTTTTGCCGGCCTTCCTAACTCAACACCGGCATACGAGACATTCACAGCGACCTGATAGCGATCATATTCCGGACGGATAACGCCTAAAGCGTTTTCTGACGGCGTTTCATTTAAGCCGTGGTAATCATCCACATCATCAAACAGGTCTCTTGTTTCATCCGTCACACCGTCTGACAGCTTATCCACCCCTAAGGTTGCAGAACAGCTGGCACTCGTACACGCGGGCTGACCACCGACTGGCGTATTTTCATCAAATCGCTTGGTGAGAATCTCTTCTATATAGGCCTGGCCCAGATGAGCCGCTTTCGCATGCCAGAAAGGGTCTGCGCTGTGTCGTGCTGATTGCCCCCAAGCCGAGACCAACACCACCAGCGAGATGCTGATGATAACAATGGTCAGGATAGTCTCAACCAGTGAGAAGCCGGATTCAGAGACAGGGGCCTTCATAGGCGAATCCTGTGGGTGAAACACATATAGGATGGCTGCCTGCCACCAGCAGCGAAAGGCTGGCGTTTATAGATGCAGCCACAGGGGCAGTAACCGGAGTGATCAGCTGAGCCAGATCTCCGGTATCACTGTAGAGCAGCGATAGTGTATTACCTGTGGCGATAGTTCCTGAGCTAGCCCCCGAAGCAAAGGTGAAAGAGTGTCCACCTTCCAATTGATAGGCTAACGTTTCAGCAGAAAACAGCAATGAGATATCCCACTGCGTCGCGGTGCTGCGGGTGATATTCAACTCAGCACCGCTACCCTGATGGGCGACTGCGGTGCGTTGCGCCAAACGTAAATAAGACAGTAGCTGTTGCTGAAAAAGTGATTCACTGTAAGAGGAGACGCCCCCTAAACGCGCGAAGGCCACTGCACTTAAAATCCCTAACAGGACCAGCACAGTGACCATCTCGATTAGCGTAAAGCCTGTTTGCTGGCGTAAGCTGTATTTCATATCAGAACCATACCAGGGCTGTATCAGGACTGCATCAGAGCTACGCCAGCATGATTATTAAGGATTAGTCGTGCTTACGTCACCATTGTTTGTATCATACGCAATGGTACGCACTGTTGGCAGGCTATTTTGATAGGCATAAGTACAAACTGTTCCCGAAACCGTTGCCAGATAATCAGACCCCGCCGCCGCCGCAACGGAAGGTGCACTCGCTTGCAGCACGGCATCCCAAGTCGCAACACAAGTCGCTGCCGATAGCGCCGGTACAGCCGTTGTTCCGCCGGTGATAGCAGCACCATTGGTGCTGACAGGGAAACGAGTGCCATTGACGATAATATTAATACCATCAATAGCGACGGTATCACCTGCTCCAACATTTTTAACAATGGCTTGGGCCTTAACCAAAGCAACGGCAGCACCTAAGGCACCGGCAGAGCCTTGGACAGAGGCACGATGCGCATCAGTGGTTACATCAATAAAGCGCGGCAATGCCACCGCCGCTAAAATCCCCAGTAGTGCGATGACTACTACTAACTCGATAATTGTAAAACCAGCCTGTCGTTTCATGTAACCACTCCGTTCTCTACTTGACGATGATCGCCGTACTACCAGAATTTGCTTTAGCCTAAACGGCTTCTTAAGCTGCTATATCCCAAACAAACGGTTTAACCGCTTGAATCTTAATGCTATAAACAGCCTTGTTTTGTTGGTTATCGGCTGCATTACCATTTAATTTAAGCACAAATCTGAGATTTCGCTGGTCATCACCCTGAATTTTTAAATTATTATTGCGTTGCACCCGATAGACCAGCTCCCGGCTAACCGAATCAAAGTACCAACGCCCTGCTAACCGCGTCTGATCAGCAGCGGCTTGTATTTCACCGCCATAGTGTTTCGCTGTAGGAGAGATCCAGCTAAAAGGGTTTTGTGTCAGAAGATTTTTTGCTTTATGCGGAGATCCTTCAATATAAAACGAGGCCAGGCGTAAATTTATCTGCTGCTGAATTTGCCCTAGCACGCCATACATGGCAGCACGTTCTGCTGATTCGGCAACACTTCCCAAACGAGTCGAGAGCACGCCGTATAAAATCAAAATCAGTAGCAAACTCACAACCAGTTCAAGCAGGGTAAAACCTTTGTCTTTCCTGACGTTAACCATTAATAGTGGTACTTAATTCCCACAAGGGAAGGAATACGCCCAATGCCAGCACCAATACCATAATACCGATAGCCACAATCAATATAGGCTCAATGACACTGGAAAGATTTTGCAGATCATACTCAACCTCCTCTTCATAAAAGTTGGCAACATCTTCCAGCATTTCATCTACCCGTCCTGTTTCCTCCCCTACTGCCAACATCTGCATCACCAAGGGACTAAACATACCCGTTCGGTGCGCGGTTGCGCTAAACCCTTCTCCACGCTCAATACCTTTACGCATCTCCGCTACTTTTTCACCGATATACACATTCCCCATGGCACGTGAGACGATCAATAACCCTTGTTCAATAGGTATTCCAGCTTTAAGCACCACACTGAATGTACGTGCAAAACGGCCTAAAATAGCACGATAGAAGATCCCGCCTACCAGCGGAAAACGTAATTTAACCCGATCCCATTTACGATGGCCCTCATCTGTTTTTCGCCATCTTACAAAGAGAACAATCAGTGCTATCAATACACCTATAATCAGGTACCACCAGTTCACCGTAAAATCTGAAATAGCGATTAACACCTTGGTTTGCCAAGGCATATTTCCGCCAAAGCTTTCAAAAACCGATTTAAATGCCGGAATAACAAACACATTGATCACACCTAATGCTATGGAGATCGCAATCATCACGAACATAGGGTAGCGGGTAGCTTGTTTGATACTTCGCGCGGTTTTGCGTTCTAAATCAAGATAGGAGGCCATCTGGGTAAACGATTGATCCAACTGGCCGGTATTCTCACCCACATGAATCATGCTGACATACAGGTTATTGAACAGCTTAGGGTGTTTACTCAAGGTGGTTGATAGCGAGTTCCCCCTTTCAAGATCATCCGCGACTTTATTCAGAGAACTTTGCAGCAAAGGGTTTCGAATGGTATTTGCCAAACCACGCATACCATTGGTAATAGGCACACCGGCGCGGGTCAGACTGGCCATCTGACGGCTAAACATGATCATTTCATCGACAGATACTTTTTCAAAAAGGCGAATCTGGCCGCGCTTTCTGGACTTCAGGTCTTCTTTGTCCTGGGTTGCCAGCTCGACCTTAACCGGTGTGATGCCCTGATCCAGAAGCTGTGAAGCCACTGCCGCTTTATTTAACGCTTCAACACGCCCTGTCGCCGCTGAGCCATCCGCATGACGTCCTGTGTACTGAAACGCAGCCATAATTACTCCAGCTCCAGGTGGCTGTCGGGTTGAGCCGGTGATAGGGTCTCAGCACTTTCCAGATAAGCAGACTCATCCATCTGCTCAGTCACACGGAACACCTCCTGCAAAGAAGTAATACCTTGGCTTGCCATGGCTAATGCGCTCATAACAAGGGGTTGATAGCCTTCACTGCTTCTGGCCGCCTGGCTGAAAGCAGAATTATCATTACGCCGCAGCGCATCAGCCATCTCATCATTCATTTCAAGGAGTTCAAAGATACCAACGCGGCCCTTGTAGCCTGTGTTATTACAGTATGTGCACCCTTTTCCGTGTTTCAGCTCTGTGACCTGCAGTTGCGCCTCTTCACCTTTGATATCCAGCCACACCTGTTCCTGTGCCGTCGGTATATGGGGCTCTTTACAATTTTCACAAATTCGGCGCACCAGTCGCTGAGCGAGAATACCGCGCAACGCCGTCCCTGCCAGATAACCTTCCACGCCGATATCAACCAAGCGCATGGCACTGGAGATAGCATCATTGGTGTGTAAGGTAGACAATACGAAATGCCCTGTCATCGCCGCTCGCATAGCAATATCTGCGGTTTCCAGGTCGCGAATCTCACCGACTAACAGGATATCCGGGTCCTGACGCAAACAGGAACGCAGTACTTTTGAGAACGTCAGCCCAATCTGAGGATGCACCTGAACCTGGTTCACCCGAGACAAGCGATACTCCACAGGATCCTCAACAGTGATAATCTTTTTAGAGGCATCATTTAACTCATTTAATGCGCCGTATAAGGTGGTGGTTTTACCACTCCCCGTAGGCCCCGTAACCAACAGCAGACCATGGGGTTCGTGTATTATGCGTCGCACCTTAGCGAGCATACGTGGCGGCAATCCGGCGTTATTCAGATCAATCAGACCCGCGCTTTGATCCAGCAGACGCATAACGACTGATTCGCCATGCTGAATCGGTAACGTCGAAATACGCACATCAACGTTATGATTTTTAACCGTAATATTAAATCGTCCATCCTGAGGGAGACGTTTTTCAGAGATATTAAGCTCGGCCATCAACTTCAAACGTAATACCAATACGGCGGCAATACGTGTCTCTTTCATGACATGCTCATGCAATACCCCATCAACACGCTGGCGAATACGCAAAACATGCTCGTCAGGTTCGATATGAATATCGGATGCACCGACTTGCACAGCATCCTCAAAAATACTCTTCAACAAACGCACAACCGGTGCATCGGTTTCATCGGTAGCCGTTAAGCGCGAAAGATCGAAACTATCTTCCACAATATCTTCGCTGAGCTGATCTGCCAGCGAGTCAATATCATTGGTTCTGCGATACATCAGATCCAATGTTTGCAGCAATTGACTCTCTGCAACAACGGCCAGTTCGATGGTTTTTGGCAAGAGGCGCTGCAACTCATCAAAAGCAAAAATATCCAGTGGATCCGACATCCCGACT
>NZ_JBFIIH010000101.1:0-16104 GCF_041601355.1 Neptunomonas sp. | reverse complement strand
TTATAACGCGCAGGATTCCAAATAATAACTTTTCTCACCAGATCCAGCTCGTACTTAACGTTCATCAGAAAATCCATTCCCAACAAACCATCAAATGCCCCCCCCGGTGCTTTATTATCGATGACAAAAGAGCGGATGTTTTTCGCCTGAAAAGGGCCCACCTGAATCCGGTCAAATTCAATACTACTCAATTTAACAACATTGCCACCCGCCACACGTGCATAACCCGCTGACTCACTCATGGCGTCAAGACGTACTAATGCATCACGATGAAAAACTGTGCCACTGGCGCCGGTATCCATTAACATCTTCACATCTACATCTTTACCGTGATAGGTCACTTTAACCGGCACCAGCACTTGGTTATTTTCGACAGTCACAGCCGTTTCCATTTGTGCTAACGCATGTTCAAGACGCCTTATTTCAGATCGTACTTTTAAAGAGTCAGAAGCTTTTTTGTTTTTCTCAGAATAATTACTGGTATTACTCACCTCCTCCGGAGGAGACTGCAACTCCATTTGCGCCTGATACTTTTGTGGCACCTGGCTTAAGCTGCCTACAAATACTTTTTTGCCTTTGTCGTCCGTGTACTTATAAATCTCGGCGTGGGATTTCGCCATCATCATCAATAGCAGAATCGCAATCATGCTCACCATTATGGCCACAATGCGTATCTGCTGACAACGGACGCACTTTTTTTTCGCCATGGGGCTTAACCTCCGGCTAGTTTTACTGTGTAGTCCAGCTTCTCAAGGAAGGTTTTAATCGTCTCCCTATGATCTCCCTGAATCTCAATAATGCCATCCTTCAGCGCTCCACCCGTCCCACAATGCTGTTTAAGTTGTTTGGATAATCTCTTTAATTCTGCTTCTGCTAACGGTACACCCGTCACAGTGGTTACGCCTTTACCTTTTCTGCCCGAAGTTTCACGTCGGATTCGTACGATCCCATCCAGTGAAGCGATGCGATTGGTATCCGCATTCTCCTGACAACAACAGGAATTTTTCGGTTGTCTGCATTCTGGACATACATCGCCGGCTTGTGTTGAATAAACCAGCCGGCTTAATTGATCGTTTAACGATGCCATATTTTTCGTCCTAGCGAGAGAGCCCACCGATCTGCCTGGCAAGATAGGCGGCATAGTTGTCTGTCATTCCACTGATAAAATCCAGTGCCCTAATGTAGGCATGATACAACGACCATTCAGGATCCGGTGCATGAATACCCATTAAACTTATAATTTTCTCACTGCGGTAACTTAATCCTTCATCACTTTTTCTTTGGTTTTGTTCATACACTGCATGACAAAAAGCATCTAATAAAATACCAAGACAACTGTAAGCGCCTACTTCAAGTTCAGTTTTACGCGTATCCGGAAACACTTTATTTTTCGCCAGGGCTTTCGCTGCGTGTAATCCGTTTTTGACTCCAGAGTCACCATCAAGGAGTAGCTCTCCCTGATATTGACCTGCCATGATAGCGTCATAGTTTTTCATGAAAGCATTCACAGCAGAATTAACCATATTCTCCATCGCCTTCCCCCGCAAAGCGGATATTTTACGGCGCGCCGATGCCTGACTGTAAAAAATACCATCCTCGAACTCCAGATCACCGCACAACTGCAGCAAAATAGGTTTGATCGCATCAAAAGTAAGGATGTTCAGTTCAATCGCGTCTTCCAAGTCAAGGATCGCATAACAGATGTCATCTGCGGCTTCCATCAGATATGCCAAAGGGTGGCGGCTCCAGCGATTCTCAGCCAACGGCACCAATCCTAATTCATGGCCTAACTTTTCAAGCGTATGCCTCTCTGTCAGATAACAACTGAATTTACCTTTGCTCGTGGCATGCTCAACGGTCCAGGGGTATTTCAGTAATGTCCCCAGAGTAGGGTAAGTAAGGCGTAAACCACCATCATAAAGATGATTCTCTATACAGGTAACTACTCTGAACCCCTGAGCGTTTCCTTCAAAAGTTTCCAGATCAGAACGCTCAGGCAAGGAAAGCGGCTTCAAAAATTCGGCATCTCTGGACTGTTTAAACCAATCTCTGATCGCGTACTCTCCGGCATGCCCGAAAGGAGGATTGCCAATATCATGTGCCAGACAGGCCGACTGCACAATCATGCCAATATCATGCGAACTGACCCATTCAGGTAGCACTGACTCCAACAACTCCCCGACACGAATACCCAACGAACGCCCAACGCTGCCGACTTCAATCGAATGTGTCAAACGGGTGTGAATATGATCATTTAAAACTAAAGGGTGTACTTGCGTTTTACGACCTAAACGCCGGAAAGCGCTAGAAAAGACAACACGATCGTGGTCTTTATGAAAGTGGCTTCGTCCTACTTCAGGCGGCGCTATTGTTTCATGCCCATAACGTTTTACTGTGAGCAGTTTTTCCCACTGCATCATGCCTGTATTCCCTTCATCCGTTGCACCTCGCGTGATGACATAAAAAAACCGATAGCATGTAATCACACTACCGGTATATTCACACGCAATCAAAAAAATCTACACTTTAAACTGACTAACAATTTTCATCAGGCGCCGTTCCAATGCAGACATCTCCTGAGTCGTATCAGACAGCGCGTCAGCATTCTGCGCTGAATGCTCTGCTATATCGGCCACTTGCTGAACATTTTGGCTAATTTCATCCGCTACCGCTGTTTGCTCTTCAGCAGCGCTGGCAATTTGCGTATTCATCTGCGTAATAGTACTTACTGAACCTGTGATCACACTTAAAGATACACTTGCCTGAGCCGCTCGTTCGATCGTCGCAACACTCTGTGCTTTACTGGTATCCATTACACCCACGGCCTCGCGCGCACCTACTTGCAGCCGCTCAATCATATTTTGGATCTCTTGCGTGCTTTGTTGAGTTCTGTTAGCCAGCGTTCTGACTTCATCCGCCACCACTGAAAAGCCTCGACCATAATCACCGGCTCTGGCCGCTTCTATCGCCGCATTAAGTGCCAATAAGTTAGTTTGGCCTGCAATTTCTTTAATAACGTTAACAACAGTACCTATTTTATCGGCATCTACGTCCAACTGACCGATAACATCTGAAGCTCTGTTAACATCATCTGACAAAGCCTTGATAGCCGTGATTGTCTCCTCAACAATACGCTGGCCGCTGATAGATTCATTATCTGCCTCTTGAGCGGCAGATGCCGCACCGGCAGCATTACCAGCCACTTCTTGTGCAGCCGCGGCCATTTCATGCACTGCAGCCGCGGCCTGAGCGGTCTCATGACGCTGTCTTTGCACATCAGAATGTGCCTTGGACACCACAGTATTCATTTGAGATGTTGATTGTGAAAGGTCGTGAATGCCTCCTTTTAAATCAATAACGAGCCTCTGAATTTTATCTGCAAAATCATTAAAGCCCTGCGACACTTGTCCCACTTCATCTTTTGACATCACTTTCAAGCGACGGGTTAAATCCCCCTCACCCCGGCTGATATCAATCAGCGCTTCTGCAGTATCACGCAATGGCTGTATAACTTTTCCCGCAATATACAGGGCAATCAAAACAAAGAAAGTAAGTAATACGACACCTGCCGCAGCGATAAATAACTGGGTTCTTGCCATTTTGGAGTCGATACTTTGTTGCGTCGTTGCGACCACATCATCAATATCATCAATATAGAAACCAGTCCCTAACATCCAACCGAATTTTTCAATCCCTAACGCATAACTTAGCTTTTGAACATCCGCATTTTTTGAAGGCTTATTCCAAATATAAGTAAGGTAGCCGCCCCCTTGTTGAGCCTGATCGATCAGTTCTTTGATAATAGCAAGGCCATTGGCATCTTTCAGCGATATCAGATTTTCACCTTCCATGGAGGGCTTAGGTCTCATAACAACATTCGTACCTGAGTAATCATAAACGAACACATAGCCATCTTTTTTTTCGCCATAGGTCATTGATCTTAATATGTCCGCTGCTTTTTTCCTGGCTTCGGCATCATCAGGCCCAAAGGCGTTATCAACAATAGGCTGAACAGCACTTAACGCCATGTCCATGAAAGCTTTTGCTGTTTCTTGTTTTGAGCTCATCATGGTTGAGCGAATTGTCGCAACTTCATGCTCACCCATTTCTTGTAATTTAACCTTAACCACTAGCATCACAACGAGGATAGCCACAATCAGGGGAATAATTGTCAGCATTAGCATTTTATGTTTGAGCTTTAATGAACTCATCTTCAGAGGCCTCAACCCGCATTGTTATTACTTATAATAATTTTCGGTTCTAATGAGACACATCTCATTGCAACCTTCAGAGTTTTAGCCAGATCCATTTACGTCCAATTTCAATTTCATAGGTAAAATTGAAGTAGGTCGGTTTGATACAGTCAGTCTAGACAAAAAAATCCAAAAGACACAAAATTGAAATAGCTTTTTACTTTTGATTATTACCAGCTTCACTATTCCATTGCTTCCATTTCACATAAACTTAAGCCTCTACTCCCATCAAAAAGGCAAGGTCGACTGCATGTTTAATCCATTAAAAAAATTAGTGCTTATTGCAACTGTATTACTTTTCAGCAATCCATCTTTCGCAGAGAACCCAAAAGTTTCTCTGGAAACCTCGATGGGAGCAATAACACTGACATTGTTCCCGCAGGAAGCACCTGCCAGCGTTGAAAACTTTTTACGCTATGTCGATGAAGGCTTTTACGTAGGAACGCAATTTCACCGCGTTATCAGTGGGTTTATGATTCAAGGAGGAGGCTTCACTGAGGATATGGTTCAAAAGAAAAACCATGATCCGATTAAAAATGAATCTGCTAACGGGTTAGCTAACAAGCAGGGCACAATTTCCATGGCCAGAACTCAGGATCCTGACAGTGCAACCAGTCAGTTTTTCATTAACCTTGTCGACAATAACAGTCTGAATCAGATGGGGAATCGTCCAGGCTACAGCGTTTTCGGCGAAGTAACTCAAGGTATGGACATCGTGAACGCCATCGGAAAAGTAAACACAACAACACGAGCGCGCCACCGCGATGTACCTGTTCAACCGATCCTGATTTTAAGCACGAAACGTCTTTAATATTGCGGGCAGATAAACACAGTAAGTAAACTGATCACCTCGGTTTTTTCACCAGGTGATCAGTATTTTCTAAGCATTTTATCCGCGCACAACAGCGACATAATTGCCCTGCATCGCTAACGCCTTCGTTCCTTGCTGAATAACAGAGACTTCAAGCGCCAGCCTCGCCCGCCCCTTCTCTTTCAGGCGTGCTAAAAAACCATCTACCTGATCAGCACCGGGCAACGTTACTTCTGCATAAAAATCACCATTCACCGGCGCAAGATAGCGCATTTCGCAATCTCTTATCATTACATCGCAATCCAGAGAACGGTCCCTGAGCAACAAGGTTGTCAGACACCAGCCTGAAATGGTTGCCAGGGTTGCTAACGACCCACCAAATCCGGTGCCTTTATCATTAATGTTGGGCGCCAATGCTGCAGGCAACCGCAGCTTACAGCCGTCAAACTCAAGATCACCCAACCCCATATGGTTAAGCAATGGAATTTGTGTTTTTAACCACTGCAAAAAATCATCTGTACTTTGAGTAGAGTCCTGAGCAGGCTTGTGACAAGAGTTCTGATCCGGGTTCTGGGATATTGGCACTAGCTTTTACCTTTCCAGACTGAAGCGACATCTTCAATACCCGTTGAAGATACTTCACGCATTCTTTTCGCCGTCCCTACGTATATGAAGCCGATCACTTGCTCATGAGCCTGCAATCCAAGACCCGCTTTCACGACAGGATCATATGCCATCGCACCGGTTCTCCACATTGCACCTAAACCTTGCGCATAAGCTGCCAGCAACAGACTATGGGCAGCACAACCTGCAGTAATAATCTGTTCTACTTCCGGCACTTTAATATGGCTTTGTGTTTTCGCCACAGCGACGATAATCATAGGGGCACGTAATGGTTTTTTCTGAAGCTTTGCGGCCTTATCCTCCGCTAAGTCGTCACCTTTAATTCGAATTGCTTTAGCAAAAAGGTCTCCTAATTGCTCTCGCGCTTCACCTTCTATCAGTAAAAAACGCCAAGGCCTGAGTCCTGCATGATCCGGCGACCTTAATGCCGCCTTGAACATCATATCCAGCTGCACTTTTGTTGGTGCGGGCTCCACTAACACCGGTACAGAGACACGGTTATGCAGCATTTCAATTGCATCCATCTTCACATTCTCTCTATTGACGACTGACTATTGTCGACTAAGCCTAAGATTTACAGCAGCAATGGCCTTACTACTGCGCAGTGGATTAATATCCAATCCACCACGACGCACATATCTGGCATAAACTATCAGTGACTCTGGCTGACAATGCGTCCAAATATCCATGAAGATATTTTCGACACATTGCTCATGGAAATCACCATGTTCCCGGTAAGAGATTAAGTACTCTAATAAGCCTTCCTGACTGATCTCCTTACCGACATACGAAATCTGTATAGAAGCCCAATCAGGCTGCCCTGTTACAGGGCAATTGGATTTCAACAGATGACTATACAGCATCTCATCAACATGACGCTCGCCAGTCGCCAATAACGATATTTGCGGCTGATAATGCTGAACACTGATATCCAGTTCATCCAGACATTTTCCCTCGAACCGCCCTAGCTCAGGCATACGATCAGGATGAAAAAACTCAACCCGGACATCACCTCCGGCAGCCAGTGACAGATCATTTTGCATCAGTGCGATAACTGCCTCTTCATTTTCAAATCGACTTAAATTAAAAGAGTTCAGATACAACTTGAATGACTTAGATTCAATGATATTTCGAGAGTCAGCGGGTATAACAAAAGCCGCAATTCTGACGACCGGCTTGCCCTTAAGATTAAGCCAGGATATTTCATAGCCGTTCCACAGATCTTCACCATAAAACGGCAGATCATCGCGTTCGACACCACGCTTGTGCCAATTTAAGTCGCGCTGAATAGGAAACAGCAACTGCGGTGCATACTGGTTAATATAGGCCGTATCACTTCCCAGCGGAGACTTGTCCAGCGGAGATAGCTCCAGTGGAGATTGATCAGGAACCTTCTGCTCACTCATTATTGCCTAATCCCCTTACCCATATTCAGTAACTTCAGCGCGATTGTAAACAAAACCAAATTAAACAAAATAATAACACCGAAAGCAAAGCTGACATTAATATCACTACTGCCCAAAATGCCATAACGGAAGGTGTTTACCATATACAATATGGGATTGAGCTGCGAAACACCCTGCCAAAATTCTGGTAACAGCTGAATCGAGTAAAAGACGCCGCCTAAATAGGTTAATGGTGTCAGAATAAAGGTCGGTATGATGGAGATATCATCGAATGAATTAGCAAAAACAGCATTGATAAAGCCACCCAGTGAAAATAACACCGAGGTCAGCATGACGGTTGCTATTGTCACCCAAAAACTATGAATCTGCAGCTTCGTGAAAAAAAGTGATAACAGCGTCACAATAAAACCAACGGCTAAACCACGCGACACGCCCCCCAGCACATAACCGGAAAGAATTACCCAATTCGGTGTTGGCGATACCAGCAACTCCTCGATATTTTTCTGGAACTTGGTACTGAAAAATGATGAAACGACATTACCATACGAATTCGTAATCACAGACATCATTATCAGCCCGGGAACAATAAACTCCATATAGCTAAAGCCACCCATTTCACCAATACGACTGCCAATCAGATTGCCAAAAATAATGAAATATAAAGTCATTGTAATCGCTGGCGGTAATAACGTCTGTGCCCATATCCGGGTAAAACGCCTGATCTCTTTTCTGACAATGGTTATAAACGCAACCCATAACTCATGATGACTCATGCTTCGCTCGTCTCCAGATTTTTTTCAACCATAGCAACAAAAAGCTCCTCCAACCGATTGGATTTATTTCGCATACTCGTCACTTCAATATTTTGAGCTTCCAACTGTTTAAACAAACCGTTCAAACCTTTATTTTTATCCACGTGAACAACCAAGGTATGCGGATCTTCAAGCTGCGAAGAATAACCCTCAAAAGCCACTTCAAGCGCCTGCTCAGGTCTTATATCCAAAATGAATGTTTCAGTATTCAGCTGTTGTAATAATGATTTTATAGAGGTGTTGTGTACGATCGACCCATGATCAATAATCGCTATATTCCGGCATAAACTTTCCGCTTCCTCCAAATAATGAGTCGTCAAAATGATTGTCGTTCCCGCTTGGTTCAGCTCCTTAAGGAAGGCCCACATAGAGCGCCGCAACTCAATATCAACACCTGCCGTCGGCTCATCCAGAATCAGTAGTTTAGGCTCATGAACCAAAGCCCTGGCGATCATTAAACGCCTTTTCATACCTCCGGATAACATCCGCGCGGGCACATCGCGCTTGTCCCAAAGTCCGAGCTTCTTTAAATAAGTCTCGGCACGCTGTTTTGCAACGGCTACCGGGATACCGTAATAGCCCGCTTGCGTACGAACGATATCGCCCACCTTTTCGAACATATTGAAATTAAATTCTTGTGGCACCACACCTAAACTACGTTTAGCGGCAGCCTGATCTTTTTCAAGGTCAAAGCCAAAAATTTCAACCTGCCCACTGGTTTTATTAACCAACGAGGAAACAATACCCAGAGTAGTAGACTTACCCGCACCATTGGGGCCAAGCAAAGCAAAAAAATCACCTTGCTGCACATCAAATGAGATACCCTTCAGTGCTTCAAATTTATTACCATAGACTTTACGCAAATCTTTAATTGATAGCGCTAGTGTCATTATTCTTTTTCCTGCTTATTGAGACGAGATAAACGGTGACCTTGATCACTATTTTTTCAAAATATGCGATATTGTATCAGGTAAAATTAATAGTTTAATGAAAGCAACAGACTTATCCGGTAAGCGCTCTCCGACAAGCGTTATCTGACAAGAGCTATCCCAAATGCGTTAACCCAGACGTGTTACCCCGGATACAGAATAATTGCCAGTTTGCTATGTAGCGGCTAAAGAAAACTTAAACCTGAACCGGTTGTAAAAAAGATGCCGTCAGCTTTCTGGCAGCCTATCCCCTCAAACGCTACAATGTCCCCAGAATTAATCGGAGACACCCATGACACCTCACCAGTTACACCATCTGAACTTTCTTAAAATTGCTTACAATAACTTTATCAAGCAAGCGCCCTTCACGTTAGAGGAGATCTCTAACGAAGAAGAACAGTTCATACTGGACTTTCAAAAGCTCATTAAAGATTTCGAAGCAGGCTCTGAAAATGTGTACAACGATGGAGAAAATTTCATCGACCAGGCCTTCAAAATGTATCCGAGACTTGCTCACCTGATGGCGCGTGATTTGCTCTGGTATTTCGGCGGAAAATGTCTGCACAACATGCCAGACTCTGAAATTCAAAAATTTCAGACACTCGATGAACTACGTTTCGAAGCTGAAGAAAAAGGTGAAGAGTTCGACTATCTGAATAAAAGAGCACACCTGTTTGGTTTGAATTAACAAGGGCTAAGCACAAAAAGTAAGCCGGGCAACCCTTCATCATCAGCTTCTTTGGAACATTTCAATAAAAAAGCCTCCATCAATCGGACACACCTGCCCAACTGTTCTCTGGTTTCAGGCTGTTAAAATTGAAAATGAACGCGCATTTTTCAGCCTTTCTTTCATAACCCCGGGTATCAGCTCGGGCACTTTGGGTCAGCAAAATTGTTTATTAGCATTTCACCGAGAGCAAATCATGCCAGACTAGCCAGGCAGTGCACTTTTCCGCTCCGCTTCCCTTTTCTCTGTCATATCTATACCGACAGAAAGAATAATAGCCCGATGGTCTGAGCATGCCGAAATATATGAGTGAATCCATGAAAAATCACGTAATTGTCCTTTCAAGTCCAAGCTCTGACTATCCAGATAAACAAGGTTATCCAATCCCATATAAAGTCGGGTAATGCTGTCTAAAGCCTGTTGATTGAATTCACTCGTAAAGAAAAGATCTACAAATTTTGGTAACGCTGCCTCCTTGCTGATACCGAATAATTTTTTACCCACATCATTCATCGTCAGCACAGTCCCATCCGTGCTTTGAGTGACGATCACATTCTCTGTGCTGCCAACCAGATGGGCCACTCTCTCCTTTTCCACACTCAACGCCTTCGCCATACTTTCAATACAATGGCTGGACTTTTGTTCACCTTCAGACAAGCGTTCGACCATGTCACAGACATCACGAATCCATAGAGAGATTGCTGATATCTCATCCTGAAAGAATAACCTGTCTTGCCGTGCATCAATTTGCCTGCCAGCAAACTGTTCTTTGGCCAAACTCTTTTCCAGAACTAAACCCTGCTCTTTAATTAAATCCTGTGCTTTAACCAGAAAAGGCACGTTTACTAAACGCCGTGCAACTTTTGAAGCACTCATAAAAGCAATCATTAGTAAAAAAAGACTACTGATGATAAAGCCGACACCCAGTTGGTTCTTTAATGCCCGCATCGCTTGATAGCGGATGGTTCCATCAGTAATCAACACCCATACGGTGTCTGTGAAAGCAACACTTGCCGGTACTGTAAAATAAATTTCATAGTGACGATCAAACACATCTACCCGGTATAAAGTTTCGTTAGAAATGTGGGTTACCTGCTGACTCAACGTTTGTAAAATTTGCATATTTTGATTTCGCTGCGTGAGCTGGGTAAAATCTAAAGACCAGGCGTCAATATCTGATGGTTTTTCGATATTTTTTCTAGCGATACCCATTTCAACCGCCGTTAATTGTTTGAAATCCAGCACTATATCCTGCATCAACCGGCCGAGCACTAACACCCCTTCTACCTTTCCTGAATTAAGTAAAGGTATAGCAATCGTGCGGAAACATTGATCTTTACAACGCATTTCACGTACAGGACGCTCATTTTTTAATGCCGGCTGAACCCCTGAGTTTGTCTGTAAATCGATATTCCCAACTGAAAACACCAGTTGTCCTTGAGTATCGAATACCGCTGCACCATCTACTATGCCTTGCGCTTCAAGTTGAGGAAATTTTTCTGATATGGAGGAGTAAATATAATCTTTATAACGAAGGGTTGAAGCTGTTTGCTTCATAATAAGAACAGTTTGCCCCACTTCCAGAAGTTTATGATAAGAAGTGGTTAATACGCCATCGAGTGCCTTAAGATTACTTTTAAAGGATACTTGCTGATCCCGCTCATATTGCCGCTCAATCTGGCGTCCAACGTAACTGTAAAGTCCCACGTGAATAGATAATACAGCCAATAAGAATGGCATCCATAGCTTCCAGCGAATACTAATAAAACGAGGGGATCTATTCATATAAATTTACACCTCGCTATTTAAAAACGATACGTCGCTTGCAGCAGATACATATTCCAATTTTTCTTAATCGATCCGATATCAGGGTTATCTTGCACGGGCAACCAACCGGTTCCTTGCACATAGTGCCACTCGGCCCGAAAGCTGATATTTTGCGAAGCCTGCCAACCAAGGCCTATCGTATAATCTTTTGCCCACATAGAATGGGCCGGCACTCCTATTAACTGCTCAGCTTTTAAACCCGATCGGTCATTCTTGTCGAGATAAAAAACATCTCTGCGAATTAATAAATCCCAGTCCTGGTTAAAACGATACATCGCTTGCAGGTAATATGCTTCTACAGTGTTTTTTCCATTAAATTCAAAAAAACCACCCAAATCACTTCGATCCACGCTGACTACCATATACTCTGCAGCCACTGACCAACTTTCGGTATTATATTCCCCGCTAGCCACAGCCACATCAAAATTCACGTCGCCTTCACCTAAACCTAATTCACCTAAAGAGCCAGGCTGGTAGCGTAAATCATACCGCCCTAACGTTATACCTAGTCGCCATGTTTCAGTATCATCAGCCAACATGACACGTGACATAACACCATGACTGTCTGTAAAGCTCCCTGAATAATTCGACCTGAAATACGCATATTCAGCCTGATCACTCTCTCTGGGTTTTCCTATCACAAGGTCGACATCAATACGCATATCGGATATTGGAAAATAGCCATAAGCCATGACTCCATCAGCCGAGAGCTGGATTTCTCTTACTACATCAAAATAGATGGATTGGGGTAGTACTATTGAGGGTCGGGTAAAGGACACATCCCGCGTTTCATTATAGAAACCGTAAGGTATTTTAACTCTACCCACTCGCAGCCCAAACTCATTGAAACTGCCCACTGAAAAACTGTAATCCGCCAATAAATAATCAAGCTGCGGCGCGCCATCGTCAACGTTTCCATAGGTACGCGACATAATTTGTCCAGAAAAATGCATATTACTTAATGGTCGCCATGTAGCGTACACCGCTAACTCACGAAAATCTGCACTAATCCCTTCGCTACTATTACCTGCATAATTATTATTGTCCGTTGCAACTAATCCTTGTGTTATAAATCCACCCACATACCATTCAGACACATCTTGCTCGGCCAGTAAGCGGCCGGAAAAACACAACAAACAACATAAAGATAACAATCTAGTGTATTTCAATGATGTACACTCCTTTCAATAAAGGCAAACTGTTGTCATCAATATATCCAATGGAGCCCTGGGTGCTTTTAACACGCACAAGCATTTCCTGAATGGAGGGAACTAATATTGGAGGATAGCCAGCACCGCTATACACAGAGCGGTCCCATATCATTCTTAATTGATAAGGGAACATATTTAATTGTGTTTTAACAAAGGAGCGATGCAGAGGATGTGAATCAGGGAGTACAAAAACATGAATGGCGCTCTGATCTGGCCAACGAGTTGAACGCATCGTAATAATAGAACGTAATTCTTGAGAAGAAAGGCTGGTAACTTTAACACCAGGATGCACAATCACTGAATTTGCCCCGCCAAGCTGAGACATCATCAGTAGAAAAAAAGCCAGGTATGTTCGTCGTTTATGCGTCACTACGGTCCCTCGTAAAGCGACATAATTTGCCAATCAAAATATAATCATCTGATTATATAAAAAATACGTTATCAACAGTAATGTTTTCGGTATTTACAAAGATGGCGTCCCATAGGGGGTTCGAACCCCTGTTACCGCCGTGAAAGGGCGGTGTCCTAGACCACTAGACGAATGGGACTTATTTGAAACCTTAAGCTTTAAAACTTTTGGAGCGGGAAACGAGATTCGAACTCGCGACCCCGACCTTGGCAAGGTCGTGCTCTACCAACTGAGCTATTCCCGCAACAATATTTTAGTTAGTAGCGATCGTTAACAACATTCGTTAGTAACACTCGCAAACAACTAAATTGGCGTCCCATAGGGGGTTCGAACCCCTGTTACCGCCGTGAAAGGGCGGTGTCCTGGACCACTAGACGAATGGGACTTTTTCAGTGAGAGCAAGGCTCATCAAAGAGGCGCAAATCTTATTGATTCCAACGACCTATGTCAAGAAGAATTATCACCACTGACGTTGAAAAATCACTCTGTCATTGCTTCTGTATTGGCCGAAAATAATATTTGCTGAAGGCGCGTCATCAAAACTACCATCACCATCCCAGTCAAAGAAAAAATAAGGCATTCGTGTCAGATCAACCGCAACACCTACCACACCGGTATTCGCTGCTCCCGGCGCACTCATTGTCACTCCGGCATCGCCTGCATCCACTCTAAAATCTGCTCCACTATGCGCATAGGCGGCCGCCGTCTGGCCAGACGCTATAAGAGCACCGTCATTATCAGAATAAGTCACTTCTGAGGTTAGCCATGCACTGCAACTATCTGTGCTATTAACGATATAGCCCGACCCATCATAATACTCAGTTACCCAGGGCAAAGATAAAGGTTCAGTTTCAGGCCCATAAGCATCAGCGAGTCTGAGCCGCCCGAAACGAAGCTCTTTTGCAGGGATATTACTGATAGTAAAACCACTACACCCCTCCTCCAGCCAATCCCCGTCGGCATCCGAGTCGATTCGGTAGCAGGCACCATCAGCATCGGTAAGATCTGCTGTCGTCAATGTCAGATCGACAAGACCAGCAAACGGCGCTTCTAAGGCCCCCCGAACATAGTTAATCGAATCACCCGTCAGACTATTGATTGCCGTTCCGTCATAATCTGCGTCAGTCCCACCCCACGTATCTGTCGATGTATTAACCGTACTACTCAAGGTCGTCGACACAGAGGCACTCTGATCGGTATAGAAACGACTACTGCGCTGAGCCGCCAGTTTCCACAATGAACCACCATAGTTATATACACGCCCGCCTACTGCGCTATAACCGCTAACAACAAGCTCCGGTGGTGTTTGATACCCGATGTCTTCATCCATATAAGAGAAATCCCCCGATGAACAATGCGCTTGCCACTGAGGAGAATTTGCCGTCACGGTAAAAAACCAGGGCACAAAGCGCCCTACCGTTTTAGCTGTCTGACTAATACTGTGTCCGTAGTAATCAGCATCCCTGGCATACAAGTTGATAATACCGACTTCCGAATAACGCGCAGATACATCCTCAAATACACCGGAACTAAAACCCGATGAAATACCGGTCCAGGCAACGCTATCACTGGCAAGCAGACCACCGCCAGAAACGGACAAAGTACCACCGACACCCCCCGCCGCCTGAGTTGGCGTCTGTAAGCTAATCCCCAACTGAGCATTTGAAGGCTGGTAATTAGGCGTCACCGCACCATTTGCACACTGACCGGCAACACTGACAGTAAAAGGCCGGTCAGCAGCCCATACAGCGCCTCCGGAAACAGCCGTATTATCCAGCATTAAGCCAGATCCGTTATCCGCTACCAACGACAATAAGGCTGGATAAGCGACAAAAGAATCCGACCCATAGAAAGTCTTCTGCCCGGCTGTCAGCGCTGCGTTCAACCCGACCACGCCAGCATCCGGATACTGTATAGAAATGCTGCCCTCACCTTGCGAATCAAAACGCACTGCTACCGGCGTACCAGGCGCAGAAGACGACAATGGATAAGCGACTCCGTCAGAGGTTAAAATAAGATTTTGCGTACCCGTAGACGGCGCAAGGTACTGACTATAAAAGTTAACCGTCCTGTTACCTGCAACTGCACCGCTGCAACTCAGCGAATTATCAGATTTTTTGACCGCCCGGATACTAACAGCGAGTGATGCCTGACAGGACTGTGTATCCGGAATAGAAAAAATCAAACCGGAATCTGAAACAGATAGATTACTATCTTCCCTATGAGAAGAGTTTCGCTTATCCGTTGAAACCCCGTCGGTTACATTAAAATTAACCAGTTCAGGATCAGAGGCAAGATCCGGATATGATAGGCGCAGTGTGACACTGCTTTCACCATTGTCCGGAAAACGATACGTTGCCTGACCGCCACCTGAATTAGTCAGCACACCTGATCCGGTAACAACAGACAACCACTCGCCTTTCATCGTGGAGGTTGATATCTGCAGCAACGCATCCTTAGCATCCACCGCTAAATCAGCATTATCATGCGCAGTAAAAGTGATATCTTCGGCTAAACAACTCACCATCGACATGTCGTGACTGATGGCATAATGATTTACGGCCACCGGCTCAGTACAATTACAGGAGCGCAGAGCCCCATCATAATTTCGGCCAGCCTCTTCATTAATAAAAATATCTGCAATGTCAACAGCACTTAAATCAACATCGAAAATTTTGACTTCATCAATATCACCATCAAAGAAGCGCGATCCAATACCCTGATCCTGTCCGATCTGAAGATCATTGCTATTGGTAATGAGTTGACCTGTAAATGTTCGTCGTGCCGCTTCTTGTCCATCAATATAAATAATCTGAAGACCCGATTGATACGTAATAGCCACGTGATGCCATTGACCTAAACCGATCTGCACCCCGGATGTAAAACTACGGGTAATGCCATTAGCATCATTCCACCACCAAAAAATCTCTCGATTAGTGTTTACGTGAAACTCATAGTTAGTGTCTTTAGAGAGGATGGTTTTCAACCCTGAGGGTGTGCTGTTCAGGTAAACCCATGCCATGGCCGTTAAGGTATCCGGCAAATCAACTTCATTCGTGTCTGGCAGGCGCACGTAATCATCAGCACTATCAAAC
>NZ_JBFIIH010000100.1:0-16249 GCF_041601355.1 Neptunomonas sp. | reverse complement strand
GCCATTATTATGGGTACCACAGAAAACCTGGCTTATATGAGTGGTGCACTTAAGGACTTCTTTGACCGCTGTTATTACCCTTGTCTGGAAGCAAAGCAGGGATTGCCCTGTGCTTTATACGTACGTGCCGGTAATGATGGTACGGGGACGTGCCGGGCTGTTGAAACTATTTGTACTGGCTTACGCTGGAATTGGATTCAGCCGCCATTGGTGTGTCGGGGCGATTGGCAGCCTGAGTTTTTGCAGCAATGTGAAGAACTGGGAATGACCATGGCTGCCGGCCTTGATGTCGGAATCTACTAACGTATTAACGGCGTCGCCTATTATTCGAAGCCTTCCGTTGCCAGTAAGGTGCGACTCGGGCTTAACAGGTGTTCGTGGATGAGTGCCTTAGCCTGATCGGCATCATTATTTAGCAAGGCTTCTATCAGTTGGTCATGTTCTTTCTGATTAGCGTCAAAAATTTCAGTGTCCAACATGTTCTTTTTCAGCCAGAGGTTACGATAGCGTGAGGCTTTTTCATACAGTGAGCGGCGCACCTGTAATAGCGTCGGTGACTGGCAGCCCTCGGCGATGGCTGAATGAAACGCCTGATGACGGCGTTCCCACTCGTGTGGTTCCTTTTCGAGCTTATCGTTAAATTTTCGCATCTTATGGGCGGCGGCTAAAATCCCTGCTTCCCACTCATCATCGCCGCGTTGAATCGCAAGGCTTATACAGAGTGCTTCGATATAGGCGCGGGTTTCATAGATATCCAGCATCTCTGCTTTTGATATCGGATGTACCCGAAAACCGCGTTGATTTTCAACCACCACCAGTTGCTCGATCAGCAGTTGAGACAGGGCTTCCCGCAACGGACTAATGCCGACGTTATAACGTTCTTTTAAACGCGCCATCCGCAATTTTTCACCCGGCTTGAAAAAGCCAGTCAAAATATCCTGCTTCAATTGTCCCATTACTTGGGAAGCAAAATTATCTTTGTTGTCCGCTTTGCTGCTGGCTGCTTCTTGCATCGGTTGTGCGCCTTCTTAAGGAGTGACCCTGTCTTTCTCATTGTGAAGATAAATAACTAAATTTCCTAAGTGACTGTTTCACAAAGAGAGAGACATATTTTAAGTGAAGACTTATCAATAGTTAAGCAAGAAAAGATAATTAATTGTTGACGAAAGTGAATAATGTCGACATTATTGCTTTGCGTCGACGTTATGAGGTGGCGTAAAACAGTATCATTAAAAAATACATTCAGTTTTGGAGAGTAAGTAAATGACAGCTCTATTGCGTGCGGTTGAATCCTCGTTGGTGCCCGTAGGTTTTAACGTTAAACCACATACAGCCAGCGAACGTTTGCAAGTTGTTACGTTAAGCAGTGATGTTATTCATGGATTTGCCGATGCAATGTCTGAGTGGCCGGTGCAGGCTTTGGAATATAAACCTTTCCTGCGATTTGCTGCTGCCGATAAGCTGAATGCCCTGACTGAAATGACGCTGGGTCGATGCCTCAACGATATTATGCAGAATCGCGATAGTGCCGCTTTTTTATTGCAGTATGAGGGAGAACCGGATATCGAGTCCGGGGAGCTGCGAACCGAGTTTGATATTAAGTTATCAACAGCCATTTCTCATCTGGTTGGTCTGCCCAATCATGACTCAATGTATGGTAAGTACTACGCGCGATTTACCGTACTGAATGAAGATAATTCAGATAGCTACTTACGTCAGGCGCATCGTCGTATGGAGCTACACACGGATGGTACTTATGTAAACGAGCGCACTGATTTTGTCATTATGCAGAAATTGGCTGAAGCGAATATGCAAGGGGGCGAGTCCTTGTTGCTGCATATTGACGACTGGGCCGATCTGGATAAATTTTATAACCACCCTCTGGCAAAGAAAGATATGGTGTGGGGTGCTCCTAAGTCTAAAAATGTTGATTCAAAAATTACTCACCCTGTTTTCTTTGAAGAAGATAAAAACGGTAAACCGAATATGTCATTTATCGACCAGTTTGTTGAACCGCAGAACATGGCAGAAGGTCGGTATCTTTATCAGATGGGTGAATCAATTGAAGCTGATCCTAACTATATTACTGTGCCCCTACCGGTGGGTTCTATGCTGGTTGTTCAGAATCTATGCTGGTTGCATGGCCGTGATAAGTTTGTAGCGCACCCACAATTGAGCCGTGAATTGTTGCGTCAGCGCGGACACTTTACTCGATAGTTTGTTACAGGTCGTTTTATAGCTGGTCTTACAGGTCGTGTTATAGATTGTTTCACCCGTTAAGTACTTACACTCTTTAGGTGCTTACATCCCTACCTGCTTACACTAGAGGTACAGTGCGACATAGGCACTGGTATACTTTGGCGGGCTAACGCAAGTTAGCCCGTCTTTTTTAATAAATAACGTAAATAACGTAAATAACGTAAATAACTTAAGTAGCAGCAGGAAAAGTGTGATGACATACGATTATATTATTATCGGTGGTGGCATTGTCGGTATGTCTACCGCATGGCAACTACAGCAACGTTTTCCGGAAAAGAAAGTGCTGTTGCTTGAAAAAGAATCTGTCTATTCAAAACACCAAACAGGTCATAACAGCGGTGTTATTCATGCGGGTGTGTATTACGCACCGGGCAGCCTTAAAGCAAAATTTTGTAAGGCGGGCGTGGCCGCAACGATAGAATTCTGTCAGCAAAATGATGTGCCATATGATCAATGTGGTAAGCTGCTGGTCGCTACCAATGCGCTGGAGTTGGAGCGTATGCATGCGTTGTTTGAGCGCTGCCAGCAGAATGATATCAATGTTGAATTACTCGACGGCGAACAACTGAAAGTCCGTGAGCCCAATATTGTTGGTGTCGGTGGACTGTTGGTCAAAGACACGGCGATTGTAAATTATCAGCAAGTGACGACTAAAATGGCCGAGCGCTTTATCGACATGGGCGGTGATGCTCGTTTGAATCACAAGGTCGTCGGGCTGAACGAGACTAAAGATGAGATTACCGTTGACGCTATCCATAACGCTGAAAAGGTCACATTCAAAGCTAAGTTCCTGATCACTTGCTCCGGCTTGATGGCGGATCGCACCACTAAGATGCTGGGTATCCCCACTGATTTTCAGATTATTCCTTTTCGGGGTGAGTATTATCAGTTGCCTGCTAAGTACAATCAGATCGTCAATCATTTGATCTACCCGATTCCTGATCCTGAACTGCCGTTTCTCGGTGTTCATTTAACCCGAATGATCGATGGAACTGTTACCGTTGGGCCTAATGCCGTACAGGGCTGGAAGCGCGAAGGTTACGGGCGCATCAATATCAGTCTGCGTGATATCTGGGATATGGTGACCTTTGTGGGTTTCTGGCGTGTCCTCAGGAGTCATATAAAGACCGGTATTGTCGAGACTAAAAACTCACTGTGGAAACCGGGTTATCTTAAATTGGTCCAGAAGTACTGCCCACAGTTGAAAGTGGAAGACCTTCTACCTTATCCTGCCGGTATTCGTGCTCAGGCAGTGATGAAAGATGGCTCGCTGGTTCACGACTTTTTGTTTGCCGAAAGCCCACGCAGTCTGCATGTCTGCAATGCGCCATCACCCGCGGCGACATCGGCGATCCCTATCGGTGCTTATATTTGTGACAAGATACTTGAGCGCACTGCCTAGACCACTCTGTGTAAATCACTCTGGGCAGATGACTTTACAAACAAGGCGAAGATTTTGTTCTGCTGATTCATGTCGGCAGAACTTCTATCTCACGCTGTTGTTGCTGCACTTGCCATAACTGGGCGTAACGCCCGTTATCGGCCAGTAGTTGCTGGTGGCTGCCTTGCTCGACAATTTCCCCATGGTCCAGCACAACGATTTTATCCGCATCCACAATGGTCGATAGACGGTGGGCGATAACCAAGCTGGTGTGGTCGGTCGCTATCTCTCTGATGGCGGCCAGAATCGACTGTTCAGAGCGGCTATCCAGCGACGAAGTTGCTTCATCAAATACCATAATCGGCGGTCGTTTCAGAATCGCACGTGCAATGGCTACCCGTTGCTTTTCACCTCCTGAAAGTTTTAAGCCTCTTTCGCCCACAATGGTGTCAGCTCCCTGAGGGAGTTCGTTAATAAAGTTTTCCAGATAGGCCATTCTGATCGCTTCGCTTACCTCGGCATCGCTGGCTTCGGGGCGACCATAGCGTACATTTTCAAAGATAGAATCATTGAACAATACTGTGTCTTGCGGAACGATACCGATAGCTTTGCGCAGCGAGAGTTGGCTGACGCTATGGATATCCTGACCATCAATACTAATGCTGCCGGTGCTGGGGTCGTAAAAACGAAAGAGTAATTTAACCAGTGTTGATTTGCCTGCACCACTGGCACCCACGACTGCCACTTTTTGCCCGGGTTCAATGCTGAAACTGATATTTTTAAGAATAGGGCGCTCTTTCGCATAATAAAAAGAAACGTCGTTGAAGCTGATTCTGCCTTTGCTTAAGACCAGTTCAGTTGCATTCTCGACATCACTAACTTTAGGTGTGACGGCTAACAGCTCAAACATTTTTTCAATACTGGCCATGGACCCTTTAATTTCGCGATAGACAAATCCGAGAAAATTAAGCGGCATAAACAGCTGGATCATAAAGGCGTTGACCAGCACAAAATCGCCCAGCGTCATCGCTCCCGCACTAACCCGGACCGCCGCCAGCCACATCATGCTGGTAGTGGCCGTTGCAATGATAAGGGCTTGTCCGGCGTTGAGTGTAAACAGCGACAGCCTATTTTTGCGACGAGCCAGCTCCCATTTTCTCAATTCGCTGTCGTAACGGTTGGCCTCGAATGCTTCGTTGGTAAAGTATTTGACTGTTTCGTAGTTGAGCAAGCTGTCAATGGCGCGTGTATTGGAGGCGGAGTCAGCCATGTTGGCTTCGCGTACAAACTTAGTACGCCACTCTGTAGTAACAATCGAGAACACGATGTAGACAATGATAGATACCAGAGTGATCAGGGCGAAGCTGATACCATAATTATAAAAAAGTATGCCGATCACCATGATAATTTCGAGCAGTGTCGGCCCAATATTGAAGATGAAAAAGCGCATCAAAAAGCTGATGCCATTAGTTCCCCTGTCAATATCCCGTGAAATCCCGCCGGTTTGGCGATTCAGGTGAAAATCCAGATCCAATGCATGCATATGCTGAAAAACCTGCAAGCCGAGACGCCGCATCGCTCTTTCGGTTACGCGCCCAAAAACGGTGTCCCGTATTTCGCCTAGCAAAACATTTAACAAACGCGCCAGACCATAAGCGAGCAGCAAACCAACAGGAACAAGCACCAGCCGGGTGTCTGGCAACGTGGAGGCTTCGAGCGTATCAACAATATGCTTGAGTATGAATGGCCCGGTGACACTGGCAACTTTTGCCAGAATCAGGCATCCCAGTGCGATGAAGATACGTTGCTTGTATTCGAGCAGGTAGGGCCAGATGATTTTCAGCACATGCCAGTTCAGAGAAGTGTCGGGTTGGTCAGAAAATCTGCCGTGTCGCATAGAAAGTCTCGTCGGGTCGGTTAATAAGTAGGCACTTAAATCGCTGTATTAGTAGGCTTATCCATAGGCACGAAAGTTGCTGTTTCAGCAGGAACATCAGATATGAATCAGGCGCTGTTATTCGTCCATTACAGCATGCATTCAGCTTATCTGAAACAAGAAGTCTTACTTCCTGGGTTCACGCGCCATGGTGTAGAACTCTGTATTTGCCTGCATATTGGTCACGATCGCCATTCTGTTTGATAAGCCGAAAAGCGCGGTGATGCCGGTGATATCCAAAATATCCTCATCATCATATCCGTGTTCTTTCAGTGCAGCATAATCTGCATCCTGAATAAGCTCTGGCGTTCGGGAGAGCTTCAGAGAAAATGACAGCATGGCTTTCTGACGAGGGCTGATAGGCGCATGCAGGTAATTGACCGCTATCTGATCTGCCAATAAGGGTTCTTTAGCGAAGACGCGCAGCAGGGCGCCGTGGGCGACTACACAATACTGGCATCCATTGGCTGCGCTGGTGGCAACAATAATCATCTCCTTTTCTGCTGGGGTTAATGTACTTTCCTCTCTTTCCATGATGGCATCGTGATAGGCAAAAAAAGCTCTGAACTCTGCCGGGCGGTGTGCCAGGGTTAAAAATACATTGGGGATGAATTTAGCTTTTTCCTGAACCGCCAGAATGCGTTGACGAATGTCATCAGGAAGGCTGTCTAAGCTTGGTACAGGGTATCGGCTGATGGCTGGGTAGCTCATGTTTAGTCTCCACTGACTTTATTCTGTTGTATTATTTGATTAGTCTAACTTGATAGATCAATAATAATTTGTCAAAAAAGGGCCATTAATCATGCAGGATGGGCCAATATGTACAAAATACCCGGCTTAGCCTGTGATGAATGCCGTTTAGTCTCTCGCCTGAGAGTGTCGGTTACCTGTTCTAATGGCTTGCATTTGCAGCCAAGCCATAGATTGGATGATCCGGTTGATGCCGATCTGTTCATTGTGCAGGGTATTTCACCGGGCAAATACGAAAAAGCCTACCAGCAGCGGGTGGTAAACTGATGTCGTCTTACCAGGCAGATGCCGCCAATATCCTATTTGATAAAAGCACTGATGGAAGCATTACACTCATCAGCCGTGGTAGCTGGACAGTTAATGCGCTGGATAATGTGGCTATTGTGCTTGAGCAGGCCTTTAACAAATACAGTCATCAAACTGTCCGCTGGGAGTTGTCAGCGGTTGAGCGCTATGACTCGGCTGGCATGGCACTTTTTATTCATTATTATGACCAGTTAATAACACAGCAGTGCGACGTAGAGCTGATAGGTGCAACTCAGCAACACCAGGACATGTACCGTTTATTGCGTCGTTATAGACAGGAAGATCAAACACCTGCGCCCGCCTTGTCTCTACGGCTATTACAGCCCTTATATAATATTGGTAAAGCCAGCGTCGCTTTTGTACAGGATATGATGGCTTTTCTGGCATTTGTGGGTGAAAGCTTTATCAGTTTTTTGTATGCGGTCAGGCATCCGGGTTCCATTCGGGGTGGTGCCATTGTTAAGCATATCGAAGAGGCGGGTGTCCGAGCCTTGCCCATTGTAGCGCTCACCAGCTTTTTAATTGGGGTGGTGATCGCTTATCAGGGAGCCGTTCAGTTAGAAAAATTTGGCGCCAACATTTTTATTGTCGATATGATTGGTTTATCCATTACGCGTGAATTAGCGCCGTTGATTACGGCGATTGTCGTTGCGGGCCGAACCGGATCCTCCTATACCGCCCAACTTGGCGTGATGAAGATAACCGAAGAGATTGATGCGATGCGTACGATGGGGTTTGAGCCGCATCGCTTTCTGGTACTTCCGCGCATTTTTGCGTTAATGATCACCTTGCCGTTGCTGATATTCTTTGCCGATCTTATCGGTATTCTTGCCGGGATGTTTATCTCCCATCTGCACCTCAATCTTTCCTATACTGAGTTCTTGAACCGTTTACAAACGGTGCTGGAAGTAAAACATGTGTGGATTGGGATTTTGAAAGGGCCTTTTTTTGCGTGGTTGATTGCTGCCGTGGGGTGTTTTCGAGGCTTCCAGGTTTCTAAAAATACGGACAGTATTGGTCGCTATACGACAATGAGTGTGGTGAATGCTATTTTTCTTGTGATCGCCTGTGATGCGCTTTTCTCAGTCATTTTTACGGAGTTAGGCATTTGAATAGCACTGTTATCTGCGTATCCGAACTGGTCACCATGTTTGGCCAAAGCGTAATTCATGACGGTGTAAATCTCAGTGTGCAGCGGGGAGAGATCTATGGGCTGCTCGGCGGTAGTGGATCGGGGAAGTCGACGTTGCTCAAAGAGATGATCATGTTGCTGAGGCCTGCTTCCGGTGAAATCAGGGTATTAGATAACGATTTGTCGACGCTTAGTGTCGATGAAGTGGCTCAATTGAGGCGTAGGTGGGGTGTTTTGTTTCAGGGCGGTGCCCTTTATTCATCGTTAACCGTAGAAGAAAATATTGGCATCGGATTAAAAGAATACACTGATCTTCCTGTGACATTGATTCGGGAAATTGTGCGCATCAAAATTGAAATGGTGGGCTTGCCTGCGACAGCCGCATGTCTGTATCCCGCCGAGCTGAGTGGCGGTATGATTAAACGAGCCGCGTTAGCGCGGGCGCTTTCGATGGATCCTGAGTTGTTATTTTTGGATGAGCCAACATCAGGGCTCGATCCCGTTGGCGCAGAAGCGTTTGATAAATTGATTCTTGAGTTACGGGATATTTTGGGTCTGACTATTGTGATGGTAACGCATGACCTTGATTCCATTTGGACAGTGGTAGATCGTTTAGCAGTGTTGGGTGAAAAGAAAGTGGTGGCCGAAGGCTCACTGACGGATGTACTGGCTAATCAACATCCGATTGTTGGGCAGTTTTTCAAAGGTGCTCGTGGCCGGATACGGAGTCAACATGGAAAGTAGGATCAATTACACACTGGTGGGGTTGTTTGTTGTACTTTTGGCCAGCGGATTAATCATATTTGCTTTTTGGCTAGGTAAATATGGCGGTCAGCAGCAAGCGGATTACTATCATGTTTATATGAAAGAATCAGTGGCCGGTTTAAGTACTGATTCATCGGTTAAATACCGGGGTGTTGATGTGGGTGTGGTTGAGACAATAGGGCTGAACCGAGACAATTCAGAACAGGTCTTTTTGTTGCTAAGAGTTGAACCGAATACGCCGGTGAAGGTTGATACTGTCGCTACCCTTAAGTCATTCGGGTTAACGGGGTTAGTCTATGTGGAGCTGGAGGGTGGCAGTAGGAGTGCGCCATTGCTGACAACTACAGATGGCAGTATTGCAGAAATACCGGCACGTATTTCCACATTTGAGCGCTTTTCAGAGTCGGTAACGCAGTTAACTGATAAAACCCTTGTGGCTTTAGATAAGTTTGATCGCTTGTTAAGTGATGAAAATATTAATCATGTCAACAGTATCCTGATTGAAACGAAGGCGCTGACTGAAGGATTTAATGCGCAGTTGAGCGGCCTTACGGGGCTGATTGATGGCGGAAAGCGCATGGGGCAAAGTGCTTCTCAGGCATTTGATCAGATCAGGGTAGTCTCAGCACGCGTTCAAAAAATGGCCGAAGGGGTAGAGAAAAGTTCTGCCCAGTTAAGTTCTAGTATTCGCGTGGATGTGCATAAGAGCTTAGCGTCTTTCAATCAGGTGTTATACGAATTGAACATCCTTGCGGGTGACTTACAAAGAGCAACGCAGGAGATCGAAGCGAACCCTGCTGATCTTTTATTCAAACGCTCGGCCCCAAAACCAGGGCCCGGAGAGCCTGGCTATCATGAAAAATAGTCGCATTTTGATCTATCTGTCGTTGGTGTTTCTGTTGTCGGGGTGTGCTCTCACGCCTCTTCCTGCAGTCGATATCTATACGCTCGCGCCAAAAACACCTGATCAAATAGATAACGAAACTCAAACAGCAAAGCAGCCACCACGAACTATTACTCTCAAACTTGCCCCGATGCAGGGCGTAAGGTCTTTTAGTGCAACTGATATTACTTATAGTGACGGGCGACATGGTCGAAATAAGTATGCTTATAGTCGCTGGAGTGATGCGCCGCTCAGATTAATGCAAACTTATATTCAGGTTGTTTTGCAACAAAGTAAGCAGTTCCTGGCGGTTGTGCCATCTACATCAGTTTCGGACAGTGATTATTTACTGGAAAGCGTGATGTTAGATTTCAGTCATCACTTTAAAGCAGCCAATAGCTGGCAAAAGGCTGCACAGCCAGGTCATTTACAAGAGGTTGGTTCACAAGAAAGTAATTCACAACAGAAAGTCTCAGAAGGCGTGATAAGAATGCATTTTTATCTGATCAACTCCCGCACTAAAAAAATGATTGCAGGAAAAGAGTTTATAACGGTTGTGCCGGCATTGAGTAATGACGCGGCCGGTGCGGCGATAGCGCTTAATGAAGGGGCGAGTAACATTGTCCGTGATCTTGCTTTATGGGTAGCTGAGCAGCGCCTGCAGTAACAGGAAAAGGTAAAAAATACTTCAGGTGTCGTTATTTAGTAACATAAATGTATTTTTTGATTTTTATCGACTAGAGTTAGGGGAATATTATAAATAAAACAGATGTATAGTGCGTGTGAGAGAAAAATGGAACTTTGCGCTTCAGAGAAAAATCAGGGGTGGTTATGCTAAACGCGAGTCGTTTTTCAATATTACTGATGACAGATGCTGTTGAGGATCTCAGGTCATTATCTAATCTGATTAAACGTCATTTTGCGCGGTTCTATATTGCAAAAAATGAAGAGGAAGCGCTGTCCATTATCCTTGATAAAAAAATCGATGTTCTCCTGATGGGCCTGAAAAATTTGCGTGAAAATGAAGCATGTTTTCTGCACTTACTCAGTTCAAACAAAAATGTTGATAAAATCCTCTCTCGACGGATTTTGCTTTGCAGTCGCGAGGAGCTGAAAGACGCTTTTTCAATCTGCAACAAGGATGTGTTTGATGATTATTTTATTGTCCGCCCCTTATACGATCCTTATCATATTTTACTGCGTTTACGATTTCTGCGTCGTGTAAAAAACAACCGTGATTCAAGAGATATGAATGCCGTCAATTTAGATGATCTTTGTAGCTATTTTGATCAGGTGATGAATTCTCAGGATGTGCTTGATGAAGTCAATCAGGATAGTTATGAAAAGCTATTAACGATTGTTTCATTTTCTATGGAGAAAATGAAACAGAATATCCTCAAAAACAGCACCCTGCCCAAAGAACAGCAGAAGCAGATCAGTTCTATCATTGACCATCATGCAGAAAGTGAACTCATCAAAGAGGTGAGCGCGCATCAGAAAAGCACGCAGCAGCAGCTTCATGCCGCAGTAAAAGATGTTACTGATATTGCTCAATTGAAAAAAGACAGGTTGGAGCATCCTAAAGCAGATGCATTTCCCGATAGTAATATTTTGCTGATCGAAAACGATGCATTAATGCGTGACAATATTAAGGAGAACCTTGAATCTGCAGGTTATAGTGCTCAGGTTTCGGGCGGTGCTACCCATGCCATTCAGTTAATGCGCACCTGGAAGCCGGACATTGTTATGATCGATGTAAAATTACCGGATATGAGCCCGCTTTATGTGATTAATACAATAAAAAATGACTCGGGAATGCGTCATACACGGATTTTGCTGCTGGCAACCGAGGGTGATAAAGAAAACACGCAGGAAGCAATGAAGTTAGGTGTACATGGAGTACTGCGTAAGCCTGTTGATCGGGATATGCTGATTTATAAAATTAATTATAATCTTAACCTGCTGAAGGCCTCAGGTTAGTATTGTCAAAGACGGATTCGTTAATGCTTGTTTGCTTTTAGGATTAAGATTGCTTGCGTCTTTGGTTCCCCTTCTGTTTTTATCTATTTCTAAGATTGAATACCCATCGTGGTAATGGTAAATCTGTATCTATCTAATGAATATGCCAAATTAAGGGAAGGTTTGAGAATGCGTGATTTACAGAAATTCTATATTGATGGCCAATGGGTGGATCCTAAGGGGCATGAGTCGTTAGCGGTTATTAATCCTGCAACGGAAGCCGCTATTGCAACTATCAGGCTGGGTGATAACAATGATGTTGAGTTAGCAGTGGCGGCTGCCTGTAAAGCATTTCCTGATTTTAGCCAAACCAGTCGTGATGATCGTATCGCCCTGCTGGAAAAAATTATTAGCGCCTATAAAAAGCATAGTGATGCACTCGCTGACGCCATTACCAATGAGATGGGCGCGCCTGAGATGTTAGCAAAAAACGCCCAGGTGGCAGCTGGTTTGGGCCACTTCTATGTGGCTTTGAAATTATTGAAAGATTATTCTTTTGAAGAGGTCATGGGTACCACAAAGGTAGTTAAAGAGCCGATAGGTGTCTGTGCCTTGATTACGCCCTGGAATTGGCCGCTTAATCAGATCGCCTGTAAAGTCGCGCCGGCCATTGCTGCAGGCTGCACTATGGTATTGAAACCGAGTGAGATCGCTCCGCTTTCTGCACATATTTTTGCGGATATCATGCACGAAGCGGGAGTACCTGCGGGCGTATTCAACCTGATAGACGGTGATGGCGTGGGTGTGGGATCGGCGTTGACACACCATGAAGATGTGGACATGGTTTCATTCACAGGCTCAACACGCGCAGGCACCTTAGTATCGCAAGCGGCAGCCTTAACCGTAAAGCGCGTGGCACTGGAGTTGGGTGGGAAATCAGCAAATATTATTCTTGATGATGCCGATTTTGAAAAAGCGGTCAGTCGTGGTGTTAAAGGCGTGATGAATAACAGTGGTCAGTCGTGTAACGCCCTGACGCGCATGCTGGTTCCCGCTAACAAGTCAGAGGAAGTGATTGAGATTGCGCGCCGCACAGCTGCCTCCGTTATTGCTGGTGACCCGATGGACACGACGACGGTAATCGGACCGGTGGTGAGTATGGCTCAGTGGAACAAAATTCAGGGCTTAATTGCTCAAGGGATCGATGAAGGGGCGGAGCTGGTGTGTGGCGGGCTCGGTAAACCGCCAGGGTTAGACAAAGGTTACTTTGTGAAACCGACTGTTTTCGCAGGTGTGACTAATGACATGACGATTGCCCGTGAAGAAGTTTTCGGTCCGGTGCTGAGTATTATCACTTATCAGAATGAAGATGAAGCGATCGCTATTGCCAATGATTCACCGTATGGGTTGTCGGGCGGTGTTTGGTCTGCTGATCTTGATCGTGCCCGCGCTGTCGCCGCGCGTTTGCGTACGGGCATGGTGCATCTGAACGGGGCTGTACTCGATGCGAACGCGCCTTTTGGGGGGTATAAACAGTCTGGTATTGGCCGGGAGTGGGGCGTTTATGGACTGGAGGAGTTTCTCGAAACGAAAGCCTTATTTGGTTATGATGAGGCCTGAAAAATAACCGGATCACACGATGTCGTCACCTCTGAAGCGCTACCAGCATAAACTTGAGCAACGCGGCTTCGTGTCTGATGCAAAACAACGTGAGGCGATTGAGCAACTGGAGCAGCTGTATTGGCAGCTACAACAACCCCGGTCCTTTTTAGCGCGCAAAAAAGCGCCCGTCAGAGGACTTTATCTATGGGGTGATGTAGGGCGGGGTAAGACTTTTCTGATGGATCTGTTTTACGAAAGCTTACCGGATGAGCGTAAACTTCGTTTGCACTTTCATCGATTTATGGCGCGAATACATCGTGACCTGAACGCAGAATCCGGCCATGCTGATCCGTTACGGCGTATCGCAAAACAGTTAGCAAAAGAGTGTAAGGTGCTCTGTTTTGATGAGTTTTTTGTCTCTGATATCGGTGATGCAATGATATTGGGGCGCTTGTTTAAGGCACTGTTTGAGAACGGGCTGACGCTGGTGGCAACGTCAAATATCCCTATCCAACGCTTGTATCGGGATGGTTTGCAGCGGCAGCGGTTTGAACCGGCTATTCAATTGCTGTCGCAACACACCCAAGAGATTCATCTCAATGGCGAAGAGGATCACCGGCTTCGTCATTTGCAACACCAGCAAACCTGTTTCTTATCCTCTGAAACTCAATTTGAAACCTTGTTTCAACAGTTAGCCGGGCCGTCTTGCGATAATAAGTTTCGCTCAGAAAAGGCGCTGTTGGTATGCCAAAGGCCGATAAAGGTGATGGGATTAGGCGCGAGTGTAGTCTGGTTTAGTTTTGATGCCTTATGTATTGGCCCCCGGTCACAGTTAGATTACATTGAGTTAGCGAGTCGTTTTCGCTGCATTATGCTCAGCGATATTCCAATGCTGGGAGGCGAGTGTCGCGGCTGGATTAAAGCGCGCGGGACCGAAGATGGCAGTTTTGGGGTTACCGATACCGGCGAGCGAAAGCTCTCTTATGCTCGCCAGGATGACCCGGCAAGACGTTTTATCAGTTTAGTCGATGAGCTTTATGATCGGCGCGTAAGTTTGTATCTATCAGCCGATGTACCGCTGGAGTATCTGTATAGCGGTGGGTCACTTAGTTTTGAGTTCAAACGTACCTATAGTCGTTTGATTGAGATGCAATCTATCGAGTACCTCTCGAATTCAGCTCCTGATCCAGCCCCAAGTGCCGCTTCAGGTTCATCTATAAGCTCAGCTCCAGGTTCATCTGTAAGCTCATCTATAAGTTCGGCGCCAGGCCCAACACTCAGCTCAGGCCATCAAAAAGCCTGAATTGATAAATTTTATTGGCCGGCATACCTCTGTATTGGGCACCATGCCTCTGTTTTTTGCTTGATGACTATCAAGTACATCTCTCATTATCGTTGCTAGGCTAGCGTCTCTGAAATATCTTGGAGATGCTATCGTGGAGTTGGTTTGTCCTGCGGGAAGTTATCCTGCTTTAAAAGCGGCTGTTGATAATGGTGCCAGTGCTGTCTATTTCGGTTTTAAAGATGCCACCAATGCACGCCATTTTGCAGGCCTTAATTTTGACCGTCGCAAGGCAGAGAAGGGGATAGATTATGCCCGCCGCCATGCAGTCAAAGTGCTCTGTGCTGTGAATACCTATCCGCAGCCTTCTGGCTGGAAAGCGTGGCAGGCGGCAGTTGATATGGCTGCTGATATGGGTGTCGATGCTCTGATTGCTGCCGATATGGGGGTATTAGGCTACGCTTCCGATACGCATTCTGATCTTAATCTGCACCTCTCAGTTCAAGGCTCAGCGACAAATTATGAAGCACTGGCATACTACCATCAGAAGTTTGGTATTAAGCGTGCTGTCTTGCCGCGTGTGTTGTCATTGGCACAAGTTGAGCACTTAGCACAGCACAGTCCGGTTGAGCTGGAAGTCTTTGCCTTTGGAAGTCTTTGCATCATGGTCGAAGGTCGTTGTTATCTTTCCTCATATATTACCGATGAATCGCCGAATACCTGTGGTGCGTGCTCACCGGCGAAAGCGGTTCGTTGGCAGGAGACGGCATCTGGTCTCGAGTCCCGCTTAAATGACGTGTTAATTGATCGCTACAAAGCAGATGAAAAAGCAGGTTATCCGACCTTGTGTAAGGGGCGCTTTGAGGTGGAAGGTGCGATTTATCACGCGATGGAAGAGCCTACCAGCCTGAACACCTTGAACTTAATTCCTGAGTTAAAGCGTATGGGTATTAAGGCGTTAAAAATTGAGGGACGACAGCGAAGCCCTGCTTATGTAGCCAGGGTGGTGCGCATCTGGCGGGAGGCACTTGATACGGCAGCACGTAATCCAGATCATTTTGTTATAAATCCAGAATGGAATAGCGGCCTGCTGGAACTCTCTGAAGGCTCAACAACCACTATTGGTGCTTACCACCGTAGTTGGCAGTAACAAGGGATGGCATGATGAATCAGGTAGATAAGACAATGAAGCTGTCATTGGGACCCATTTTATACTTCTGGCCGAAACAGGATGTTTATAATTTTTATGCTGAAGTAGCAGAGCTACCGTTGGATACTATTTATCTGGGTGAAACAGTATGTTCTAAACGACGTGAGTTAAAGCTATCCGATTGGCTGGGGTTGGCGCAGGAGTTATCTCAGTGCGGTAAAAAAGTAGTGCTTTCTACGTTGGCGTTGCTTGAGGCGGAATCTGAACTGAAAATGCTACGACGCATCTGCCATAATGGTGATCTGATGGTCGAGGCTAATGATATCGCCGCGGTACAATTGTTAAGCCAGCAGGGTATTCCTTTTGTTACAGGCCCTTCGGTTAACGTTTATAACCTGGCTGTGCTGAAACAGCTGTATCGCAGTGGAATGCGCCGTTGGGTGATGCCGGTGGAGTTAGGGGCGCAGACCCTTGACGATCTGCTACAGCAAGCGGCCGCTGATGGTGGTTTGCCCGAGCTTGAGACAGAGGTGTTTGCATACGGCTGCTTGCCGCTGGCTTATGCTGCTCGCTGTTTTACCGCACGATTTAAGAATCTACCCAAAGACAACTGCAATTTTTGTTGTATAGAATATCCTGATGGCATTGCGATGAAATCACAGGAAGAGGATAGCCTGTTTATCATCAATGGTATTCAGACATTATCGGGCGAGCACTATAATCTCGAAAATGAGCTACAACGGATGCGTCAAATAGGTGTTAATCTGGTACGCCTGAGTCCGCAGCGAGAAAGAATGGCGGAAGTGATACAGCGTTTTACTGATCGCTTAGATGAGTCTTCATC
>NZ_JBFIIH010000099.1:0-16347 GCF_041601355.1 Neptunomonas sp. | reverse complement strand
TCTCTATAAAGCCGGGTATAAGTCGGCACATTACTGGTGTGAGAAAGAAGCGGCGGAACACGCTATATCAGGTGCGGATGTATTCGAGCATTACATGAAACGCCTGTCTCAACGCGGTTGGGGTTTCTTTATTACTGAAGCGCTGGATCTTGAAAAAGGTACTGCCACAGTTCGGCTGGAAAACTCTGCCTTCGTTTATCAATACGGCAAAGTTAATCGTAAGGTTGATTACATGTTCACGGGTTGGTTTGCCGGTGCAATGGATCAGATCGCCGAAAGCCTGGGTTATGCCGTACGCACTAAAGCGGTACAGACTCAGTGCGCTGCAGAAGATGGCTGTGATGTCGGGTATTTTGAAGTCACTCCATTATAACCAATAATAAAATCAAAACCGCTTATCGGGCTGTAAAACAGCATTGGATAACGGGTTAATAATCTAAAGGTGGGGTCCGATCATGTCCCAGTTTGATATCCTGTTTGAACCGCTTAAAATTAATAAGCTGACTATCCGTAATCGTATCGTCAGTACCGCTCACGCTGAGGTTTATGCAACCGACGGCGGTATGACGACTGAACGCTATGTAAAGTACTACGAAGAGAAAGCCAAGGGTGGTTGCGGCCTGTCAATCTGTGGTGGTTCCAGTGTGGTATCTATCGACAGCCCGCAGAATTGGTGGAGCTCAGTTAACCTGTCGACTGATCGTATTATCCCTCATTTTCAGAACTTGGCTGACGCGGTGCATAAGCACGGCGGAAAAATCATGATTCAGATTACCCATATGGGACGTCGTTCGCGTTGGGATGGTGGTGACTGGCCTAATCTGATGTCTCCTTCCGGTATTCGTGAGCCCGTTCACCGTGCTACCTGTAAGACGATAGAAGAAGAAGATATCTGGCGCATTATCGGTGATTTTGCCCAGGCTGCACGTCGTGCCAAAGAGGGAGGGCTGGACGGCGTAGAACTGTCTGCCGTACATCAGCATATGATCGATCAGTTTTGGTCGCCGCGGGTCAATAAGCGTACTGACCAATGGGGTGGTAGTCTGGAAAACCGTATGCGCTTTGGTATCGAAGTACTTAAAGCGGTACGTGCAGAAGTAGGCCGTGACTTTGTCGTCGGTATGCGTATGTGTGGCGATGAATTTCACCCGGACGGTCTCAGCCACGAAGATCTTAAACAAATTGCTAAGTACTATAACGATACCGGTTTACTGGATTTCTTCGGCGTGGTGGGTTCTGGTTGCGATACACACAATACGCTGGCAAACGTTATTCCGAATATGAGCTATCCACCCGAGCCATTCCTGCATCTGGCGGCCGGTATCAAAGAAGTAGTGGACGTACCGGTTATTCATGCGCAGAACATCAAAGATCCCAATCAGGCGAAACGTATCCTGGAAGCCGGTTATGTTGATTTTGTGGGTATGACGCGTGCGCATATTGCCGATCCGCATATCATTGCCAAAATTAAAAATGACCAGGTTGATCAGATTCGCCAATGTGTCGGTGCTAACTATTGTATCGATCGTCAATACATGGGGTTAGATGTACTGTGTATTCAGAACGCTGCAACGTCTCGTGAACATATGGGAATGCCACACGTTATTGAAAAAACAACCGGTATTAAGCGCAAAGTCGTGGTGGTCGGTGGTGGCCCGGGCGGTCTGGAAGCCGCACGTGTAGCCGCAGAGCGCGGGCATGATGTGACGCTTATTGAAAAAGAAGAAGAGCTGGGTGGCCAGATTGTGATTGCGGCTAAAGCGCCGCAGCGTGATCAGATGGCCGGTATCACTCGCTGGCTGGCAATGGAAGTGGAACGTCTGGGTGTTGATGTTCGGTTAGGCACAAGTGCCGATACAGATCTGATTCATGAACTTAAACCCGATGTCTGTATTCTGGCGACGGGTGGTCGTCCGTTTATTGATCAGGAAGCAGCATGGGGTGCAGCTGAAGGCTTGTGTGTTTCCAGCTGGGATATTCTTATGGGCAAAGTGGAGCCTGGCAAAAATGTGCTGATATACGACACCATTTGTGAATTCTCCGGTATGTCGGCAGCAGACTATCTGGCTTCAAAAGGCTCGTTAGTCGAGCTGGTGACTGATGATATCAAGCCGGGCGTTGGCATCGGTGGTACAACCTTCCCGACTTACTACCGTAATTTGTATGAAAAAGAGGTGATCATGACCTCCGACATGCTGCTGATGAACGTTTATCGCGAAGGTGACAACCTGGTTGCCGTACTAGAGAACGAATATACCGGCCAGAAAGAGGAGCGGGTGGTTGATCAGGTTGTCGTTGAAAACGGAACCCGTCCTAACGAAGAGCTGTATTACGCACTCAAGCAGGAATCTTGCAATAAGGGACAGTTGGACAACGAGGCGTTGTTTGATGCTGCACCGCAGCCTGTGTTGGCTCTCTCTGCTGAAGAGAGACAGGGCAATATGATCTTGTGGCGACTGGGCGACTGTGTCTCACAACGTAATGCACATGCGGCGATTTATGATGCCTTACGTCTCTGCAAAGACCTCTGATCAGAGCTATTGCACTTGATATTGCTGTGTTAATAGCCGGCTCGCGGTGCTCATTTACAAAAGTAAACTCCGCGCCGCTCGCCGACTCTTGCCTTGCACTATCGGCGCTCACAACGCTCTGAGAGTCGTCTGGTAACAGACGTATTTAAAAAGATAGCTTCAAAACTGGAGCTGATAAAAATAACAGGGCAGGAGTTCACTGCCCATCCACCTGCTTGATGAGGGTGAATTATGGCTTTTGAGTGGTTAAACCCCGTTCTTATCGCGACAGCGTTGCTGCTCGCCGCAGTGGGTGCTGTTCGCCGGGTTAACTTGTGGCGGGCTGGTCAGCCTGAATCAGTGGATTTTGTCGCTGGCTTAATAGCGATGCCGGGGCGTTATCTGCATGATCTGCACGATATTGTCGAACGCGATAAATATATGTCGAAAACCCATGCGGCTACCGGTGGCGGTTTTGTGTTGTCGTTGCTGATGATTATTCTGGTACACCTGCTGGGTATTAATAATCAGGTTCTTGGCTGGGCATTGCTGGCTTCACTGGCGTTGATGTTTGTCGGTGCTGTGTTTGTTTTTAAGCGTCGACTGAATCCACCGAGCCGCCTGTCGAAAGGCCCGTGGATGCGTTTGCCAAAAAGCTTACTGGCATTTTCGGGCGCTTTTTTTATTCTTACGCTGCCCGTTGCGGGTGTTTTACCTGAAGGTGCCGGCGGTGCGCTTCTGACGATTATTCTGAGCATTTTTATTGCGATGGGATTATCTGAAATGCTGCTGGGTATGACGTGGGGCGGGCCGATGAAGCACGCCTTTGCCGGCGCTCTGCATCTGGCATTTCATCGCCGGCCTGAGCGTTTTGGCGGCGGGCGTTCCACCGGGCTTAAACCCGTGGCTCTGGGTCAGCGAGTGCTGGGTGTGCAAAAGCCGGAAGATTTTAAATGGAATCAGTTATTAGGATTTGATGCCTGTGTACAGTGTGGTAAGTGTGAGGCCGTGTGTCCTGCTTTTGCTGCCGGACAGCCACTAAACCCTAAAAAGTTAATTCAGGATATGGTGGTGGGCATGGCCGGTGGTAGTGATGCTCAATACGCGGGTAGTCCTTATCCGGGTAAAGATGTGGGCCAGGCGAATGGTGGCCCACTGCTGACGATGACAGAAGGGTTGATTGATCCTGAAACACTGTGGTCTTGCACCACCTGTCGTGCGTGCGTGGAAGAGTGTCCGATGATGATCGAACATGTTGATGCGATTGTCGATATGCGTCGTTTTCTGACAATGGAAAAGGGCAGCACTCCGAATAAAGGTGCTGAAGTTCTGGATAACCTGATTGCTACCGATAATCCTAATGGTCATGCGCCAACCAGCCGCATGAACTGGGCGGCTGACCAGAATTTACCTTTACTCGCTGATGTAAAAGAAACCGATGTTGTTTTCTGGGTATCGGATGGTGCCTTTGATATGCGCAGTCAACGCATTTTACGTGCGTTTGTTACCTTGCTGAAAGCGGCTAAGGTAGATTTTGCCGTATTGGGTGATGAAGAGCTGGACAGCGGTGATGTCGCACGTCGATTGGGTGATGATGCGACCTTCCAGAGCCTGGCTAAACGAAATATCAAAACGCTGAGTCAGTATAAATTCAAACGGATAGTTACCACGGATCCACACGCTTATCACTGTTTGCGTAATGAGTACGCCGATTTTGCCGAAGGCTTGTTCGATAAGATTGAAGTTCTGCACCACACGACTTATCTGAATGAGTTAGTACAAGCCGGCAAGCTTAAACTGAATAGCTACAAGGGCGGCACAGTAACCTACCACGATCCTTGCTATCTGGGACGTTATAACGGTGAGTATGAGGCGCCACGCGAATTACTGCGTTCACTGGGCATTAACATTGCTGAGATGGAACGCTCTGGTTTTCGTTCGCGTTGTTGTGGTGGCGGTGGCGGTGCTCCGATTACGGATATTCCGGGAGAACGTCGTATTGCCGATATGCGCATGGAGGATGTACAAACAACAGGAGCTGAGCTGATAGCGGTAGGGTGTCAGCAATGCACAGCGATGCTGGAAGGGGTCGTTGAGCCCCGTCCACAGGTAAAAGATATCGCTGAAATTCTGCTTGAGTCTCTTGTTGAGGAGCTGCACTAATGTCAGATACTCATTATTCAGACGTGCTTCGTCGTGATCCGCGTGCAGAAAGAATAGCGCGTAACCGCTTGCATCCGCTGCATGCCGATATCAGTAATGCCGTTAGCGCTGGCGGGCAGATGGCAGAGGTTCGTGGGCCTTCGGGTCTGTTGCGTAAGAATCCGCATACGCGTGGCTTTATCGGCCCTAACGATATCAAACGTATTGACCGGCTTAAGGGTAATGGGAACGCGACTAATAGCCGTCGTGGTGCAATCAACACTCAGCAGGCGGCGCTGTTACCTTTGCATCAGGTGGCTGAAGCTGCTTTCACTCTGGTTGTTGTGCCAGATATGGTGGGTGGTCGATTAACGTCGCATGATAAAGATGTGTTAGGCCAGGCACATCAACTCGTGCGAGCTATTGAGGCCGATACCGATGCAAAAGGTGCAGTGATGCTGGTCGCCTTTGGTGTATGCAAAGAAGAAAACTTTGATAAGGCAGGGGTAGACCGTTTGTTGTTGCTCGATAGTGGCGAATATCAGGGCTACTGCCCTGAGCAACAGATGGCTGCACTGCTACAGGTTGAAGCACGTTTTGCACCGCAATACTGGTTGTTTCCAGACAGTGTACATGGCGGTTCTGATCTGGGATCGCGCCTGGCGGCGCGTCTGGGTATACGGCCTGCCGTACATGCCTGGCAAGTAAATACGGATACCACGATTTGCCGTGGTGCAGGTGGTTCAACCGATATAACACGGGCAACCCCACGCTTGCTGATATTATCGCAAGAGTGCGCCAATCCTATTGATGAGAGCCGCCATGAAGTGCTTCCGGTGGTGTTGAAATCAACTCCAATCGTCTCGTTGCTGTTAGAAGATAAGGGGCAAGTGTCGGTCGATCCGAATGCGATCCCACTGGCAGAAGCCGAATTTATCTTATCGGCAGGCAACGGTATTAAAAATTGGGACCAGTTCCATACGGCGGCGGTGGCATTGGGTGCCACTGAGGGAGCAAGTCGAGTGGTGGTTGATGATGGATATATGCCACGATTTCGTCAAGTCGGCGCTTCCGGTACCTGGGTGACGGCACGCGTCTATCTGGCGGTAGGTATCTCCGGTGCGATTCAGCATATGCAGGGTATAGGTCAATGCGAGAAAGTCATCACGATCAATACAGACGCTGGCTGCGATATGGTGAAACGTGCTGATCTGAGCCTGATCGGTGACAGTGAGGCGGTGCTGCTGGAGTTACTGAAGCTGGTCGGGGCGTTTCGTCAGCAATCACATCAAGGTCAGAATAACGTCAAAAATAGTGAAAAAACTGGCGTAAACAAAGACACAAACGAGGAAGCTGAAAATGCAGCCTGATTCGAATACAGCTTTGGATGTAAAAGGCCTGGATTTAAAAGAACCGGACCTGAAATCTTTTGATTTAAAGGATCAGGACCTGAAAATAGTCTCGTTGATTTCAATCGGTAAACATCCGACCTCCGGGCGTGCCCGCCGGGCCGAACAGGATGGCCGGGCTGTTGAGTTGGGTATGGTGCTGGCGGAAGCCACAGGCGATAAGCAAAATTTAACCGTTATACATGCCGGAGACTCCCAGCTAGCGACCCGGCAAGCGGCATTGCGTAGCTATGCAGGCATGGGTCTGGGAGCGGTTCGGGTGCTGCAAATGTGTGACAGTGCTGATGCGATAAACCCGTTGAGCGAGTACCTTTATAAACATGCACCGGACATTATTCTGACGGGTGTAAATTCAGAAAGTGGTGAGTCTTCTGGCATGGTGCCTTATCTGTTGGGTGAAGCACTAGGGTGGCCGGTAGTGCCGCGTATTGCCAATATCGTATCGATTAAGAATGGCGTGGCCGAAATACTACAAGCATTACCGCGAGGCCAGCGGCGGGCTTTAGCGGTACGCCTACCGTTTATTGCCAGTGTTGATAATGCTGCTCCGGCACCACGTCAGAGCGCGTTTGGCCCTGCGAGCAGGGCGCGCATGGATCAGAAGGCGTCCCCAGCTGATGTGGATGCCGTGCGTAATGCGTGGACAGAGTTGCCGGCGCGAAAGCGGCCAAAACGCTTGAAAGTCATTAAAGCAACAACAGGCGCCGCTCGCTTAAAAGCCGCCACGGCTAAGCCACAGGGCGCGGGAGGCAAGGTTATGAAAGAACAATCTGCTGCTGAACAGGCACAGGCTATCTTTGATCTGTTACTGGAAGAGGGCGTGATGCGTTAAAGAGGCGCTAAAAGGCGTTAATAATGCCTTCTTCTAAATTAGCCGTAGTAGCTCAGGCTTGATCTGGCATATGGGGATATCAGTGCCAGATCAAATCTGACGGACTACCCCAGGGCGTGAAGCGGACTTTTAGCATACTGAAGATCATGACAGGTGTTGCGACAAAGCGTAACTTACGTAAAGGAAAATCTGGGCCTGAAAGTTGGTTGGATTAAGTAAACTGTCCCCGGAATCGCCAGCTATTCAACCTCAAACAAGCTCATTGAGATAACAGTGGCGGGGCGGCAACGGCTAATGAACCAATGAAGGCACCGAGCTCCTGCTGGTACTGCGGTTGACTCAGCAGAAAGCCGCCATTATGGTCACCACGGATTTCAACAAATTGCTTCGGTTCCCTGGCGGCCCTGAATACTTTTTGTCCAAGCCGAAACGGAATGATCTCGTCGTCGGCACTGTGAATGACCATCACCGGGATCTGAACTTGCCGTAGCCGGGTTGCAGTATCAAACGTGTATCTGGGATAAATGACCCAGTGTAAAATCGGGTACAGCACAGCCGCCATGTCGCCTGCTGAACTAAAGGTCGATTCCAGAATGAGGCCGGCAGGTTTAACCTCGGCGGCGAGTGACGTTGCTACGGCACCACCCAGTGAGCGTCCAAACAGGATAATATCCTGCTGTTTGATTTTCCTCTCCACCGTCAAATAGCGCCAGGCAGAACGAGCATCATTGTAGAGCCCCTTTTCATCAGGTTTTCCCTCGCTGGCACCATAGCCCCGATAACTGAGAATAAAAACATTCAGATTGAGTCGGTGAAAAATTTCTATGGACTCACGCCGGTGGGAAATATTCCCGGCATTACCGTGGAAAAAGAGTACGGTTTGGCGGGCACCCTGGCGCGGAATATACCAGCCATGCAGACGCAGACCATCCTCGCTGTTAATCCATACGTCTTCATAATCGAGCTCCCAGTCGGTCGGGGTCTGTTGTAGTTCACGTAGTGGGAAAAAGATCATCGACGCTTGCAGGAAAAACAGGAAAACATTTAACAGGATCACACCGAACAACAGCGGCAATATGAGGCTCAACAGGCGCTGTATCATGCGTTAGACTCGTCATCTGCGGTAATAAGAGATCGTGACATGGCTTACCCTCCGTTTTGTTACTCTGCACTCATGTTGATCACCTGATCACCTGATCACCTGATTGCCTGCCAGTGTCGGCCTTTACGATGGTTTTAATATGTGTGGGGCCTCTCGCTCCAGATCGGGCTCACCCAGATACTGCAATATATTAGTACGAGCGGCATTACGTAACTTCACCGCTGCGTCCCAGTCTGTTCCTGTCGGCATAATTGGCAAGCTGACAGTAATACTCACTGCACCGCGGCGCGGAAACCAGGAACCAGAACGCAGGATGGAACGTGTTCCTCGGATTGTCACTGGCACCACCGGCATACCGGTTTCGGCAGCGGCGACAAAGGCTCCCATATGAAACGGTAACAAGCCCGGCATACGATCAAGGGTTCCCTCAGGAAAAAACATCAGGGACCTGCCAGAGCGGATTGTATTCACGGTACGCTGGGCATCAGCAACCCCTTGCTGTTTGTCAAATCGCTCCACAAACACGGTACCGATGCGCCGTAGAAACCGGCGCGGAAAAAACTGTTTATCCAGTTCTGCTTTGGCTACAAAGGCAAACTCGGTGGGTAAGGCAGCCGCCAGTACCACCCCGTCCAGGTAGCTGGAATGATTGGCGACAATCACACAGGCCTGATCATCTGGCCAATTCTCCAGACCCTCCACTCGTAATGGCACACGCGTCAGGCGAAAAAGCAATCGCGCACTTCGGCGCATCACTGTCCAACCCAAGCTCGCACCCGGCAATAGTACGACTAGCAACCATGTGATTGGTGTAAGCAGCCAAAAAATTATTTTCGCGTAGCCCGCATACGTCATATCTCCCAGCCATCGCCTCGCGCTGCGCATGCGCGGCTTCCATGCGCTCAGCGCAAGCCGAATAATCTGCCACCATACAGCACGTGGCCGCTCTCCGATCCTGCCTTGTTCATAAAGCTCGCGCACTGCGGCACGGCGGATTTTCCCGCTGGACGTTTTCAACACGGTATGCAGTGGTGCAAGCATAGCCTCATCGGGAGGCATATTCAGCAGGTCGGTAGCAACGCTATATACCTGTCTCTGTAAGGATTCCAGCGTATCGGGTTCTACCTCGCGGGTCTCGGCGATGACGATCAACCGTTCAGTGCCAGAATTGGGATCGGGGGTGCCAAATATAGCCACAGAGCCTTTACGGATGCCGGGAATATCTCCCACTGCCTCTTCCACCTCATAGGGGTAGATATTGCGTCCGCCACGGATAATGAGATCCTTGATGCGGCTGGTTAGATAAACATCCCCCTCCGCTATATAAGCCAGATCACCGGAGTCCAGCCATTCCCCATCGAAAAGGCTCTGGGTTGCATCAGCATTACGAAGGTAACCACTGGTAGCGGACGGCCCTCGGAACTCCAGCCGTCCTTCCTGGCGATCCGGAAGTTCACGACCAGCCATATCGACAATACGTATTTGATAACCTGGCAGCGGCTGGCCACAGGCAACAAACTCTAGCGGGTTCGAATTCGATGCAAGCGCCGGGATCGCCTTACCCGAGGAAGCAAATGGCTCTCGTTGAATAGAGTCAATCAACGGCCCGCGATCAAGGGGCGGAAAGGCAAGCCCAACCGCGGCTTCAGCCAGGCCGTACACCGGCGCGAGAGCCCGGGCCCGGAAACCGTAAGATGCAAAATGTTCAGTAAAACGCCGCAAGGTGTTAGGACTGACCGGCTCGGCACCATTGAAGGCTCGCCGCAGACTGCTTAAATCCAGCCCTTTAAGATCACTCTCTTCAATCTTGTTCAGACACAATTCATAGGCGAAATTGGGGGCGGCTGTCAAAGTGCCACGGTGCTTGTGGATCATCCATAACCAGCGCGGCGGATGAATCAGAAATGCTAACGGTGACATCAGCACCAGCGGCATACCGTAATACAGACTTCCTAGCCAAGCGCCAATCAGTCCCATATCGTGATAAAGAGGCAGCCAACTGACGAAGACATCGGTGGAATCGACTTGAACTGCTTCACCCATGGCGCGGATGTTCGCAAGCAGGTTTGCATGGGTCAGTATCACCCCCTTGGGCTGACCAGTGCTGCCTGAAGTGTATTGCAGAAAAGCAATGTCTTGTGGTTGAGGTGTTAGCTCACTATATATGCCGGAGGATGACATCAACTCCTCTGGGGTAACCACCGCGTGCATGGTATCGACCTGTGCCTTGAGCAAACGCGCTACTTTGCTGGCCTCCGCCACAGTGATCAGCAACACCGCCTCTGCATTGGCAAGAATACCCGCATGTCGGCGCAGATGATCCTCAATTTGAGAAGGCCGCAACGGCGGATAGATCGGGACAGGAATGCCGCCTGCTAGCAGAATACCGAAAAAGCTAAACAGATAGTCGCGACTCGTTGGTAGCATGATGGCCACGGTTTGGCCGGGCATCAGCCCCCGCGACTGCAAACCAGTAGCCAAAGTGCGCGCACCATCTGCCAGCATCGCGTAAGTGATGACCTCCGGCTCATCTTCGTCGCCGTACAGGTAAACATGTGGTCGCTGTGGATGACTAAGAACGTGCCAATCAAGCATCTCCAATAAGGTTTCTGCCGCATGAGGCGTGCCCTCCATCTCCTCCAGTTCAACTGTCGGCTTGGCCGGGCTTGATACTCCCCGTCGTCCTGTTGCTCCTGCAGTAACTAGTGCTCGCCACAAGTCGCGAGGAGTCTCGGCGCTCGCCAGCATCTGCTCTGGCAGCCTGACTCCAAAGGCACGTTCAAGGCGTTGGAATAATTCGACCCTGGACAAGCTATCAAAGCCCAAGTCACGATCCAGTGCGCTATCCAGCGTTATATGCTGGAAATTCTTACGCCGGGAATGTAGCTCAGAAGCCAGTTGGCGTACCTGCTCCAATAAGGTTTCGGTGCTCAGTTCAATAGTACAATCCAAGCGTTGTTTAGTCTTTTCTGCCACGCTTACTCCTCTGACACAAATCCTGATGATAGCAGCGCCAACCTATAAGCTTGCCATCCCGTGAATTTGATCCGGAAATACACACGATCAGATTGGATCGTAATAGTGTCCCGGTCAAGTCCAACCGTACACTTTTAAAAGAGAGTTTTCATAACGGTATTCCGGGGACAGTTTACTTAATTGCTTAAAGTAGCGTATTCCGGGGACAGTTTACTTAATTGCGTATTCCGGGGACAGTTTACTTAATTGCTTAAAGTAGGCTTATTCAACAAGCTGTCCCCGTAATACCCCGACTGTAAATTCCACAGTAGTGCGATTGATGAGTTAGAAAAACAAGCAAAAAATTGCCATCTGGTTTGCTAAGCACGCTTAACTTAGTGCCATTCGGATCAAAGTACTTTTATACGATGGGTTTAACGTGATGCGGGTGAATCAACTAGGACAAAATACGGCTGGTTATCTTTAGGATTACTGTCTATGACCGGTTTTGGTACTTTCCCGAACGACTGACCTATAATTGGTTTGGTCGACTACGTACCAAATCAATTAGGCCACTTTCGAACCGGAGTAGGCTGAATTAAGTAAACTGTCCCCGGAATCACGTTAAGTAAACTGTCCCCGAATCACGTTTATGGAGTTGTTATGTTTATGGTACCCCTATTCCTCGTTTTTGGCGGTGTTGCTATGTTGTATATGGGTGGCAAATATTTACGTCTTTCATGGCAGAGCCGCGATTGGCCGAAGGTGAGGGGCACAATAATTAATCGTGGCACAATCCGAAGGAGGGAAGGTACCGGTACGCCCAAACATCAGTATTTTATCTACTATAAATATTGCGTTGCCGGTCAAACATATACCAGCAATCGTATTAGTTTCAGACCGGTAAATAACCCGACACACGAAGAGCGGGCCCGTTTTGAAGATGTTGTTGAAGTTGACGTTTATTATAATCCAGATCATCCACAAACCGCTGTGATTGAGCGTAGTCCTGAATTCACAAACTATGTCGCGTTCGCTGCAGGAGTGGGGTTTATTGCTGCGGGAATTTCCTACTTTTACTATTCGTTCTGATCACTCTGATGCTTTTTTGTTGCTAGCACTTCCGCCTGCTTGATTCCATTATTTTTATATCGAAAACGTCAACTCAATGATGAGATCTGTCGCAAATGGCAACACTGCGCAGCACAACTCTTCGTAAGATATTGGTGGACTCAACTCAAAAAAGTCATCCCTGAATGATACATAGTAAAAAAAGCGGAGTAATACCATGAACGAAAGTGCACGAAGTGCGACGGCCTACGTGGAGACGGGTGCGGCATACACCTCTGATTACAAGGCGGGACAAGATAATGTAAAAGTTATGGGGATGGATATCCATAATCCGGTATTTGGTACCAGTGCATTTATCATTCTGTTATTTATTGTTCTCGCCTTAGTATTCCCGGCGAATGCAAAAGAGATGCTGGTTGGGGCGCGTACCTGGTCAATTGAAACTTTTGACTGGCTGTTTATGATTGGCGGAAACGTTTTTGTATTATTTTGTCTGGCCTTGATTGTATTGCCGGTCGGCAAAATCAGGCTGGGTGGAAAAACGGCAACGCCCGATTTTAGCCGGATGTCCTGGTTCTCTATGCTGTTTGCAGCGGGAATGGGGATCGGGCTGATGTTCTGGAGTGTTGCAGAACCGGTCGCCTACTATACCAACTGGTACGGTACTCCATTGAATGCAGCACCGAATACACCAGAAGGTGCATCCGTGGCGATGGGAGCAACCATGTTCCATTGGGGGCTTCATCCATGGGCAATCTACGGTGTTGTAGCGCTGGCATTAGCTTTCTTTGCATATAACAAAGGTTTGCCTTTAACGATTCGTTCTGCATTCTATCCGCTGTTAGGCGAACGAGTATGGGGGGCGATTGGTCATGTGATTGATATTGTAGCGGTACTGGCTACTATCTTTGGTCTGGCTACATCCCTTGGCTTAGGTGCGTCCCAGGCAGCAGGGGGCTTAAGCTTTCTGTTTGGTGTAGAGAATAATATTACTACGCAGATAATTATCATTGTGCTGGTATCTGCAATAGCGATCTTTTCGGTTATGCGTGGCCTTGATGGAGGCGTTAAAATTCTCAGTAATATCAATATGATGGTTGCAGCATGTCTGTTGTTTTTCGTCATTGTTGCGGGATCTATTAGCGGATTTCTGGGTAATTTCTTCGGTATTCTGAGCAGTTATGCAGAAAACATTATTCCACTGAGTAATTGGGTAGGGCGCGAAGATGAAACCTGGTACCACGGCTGGACAGTCTTCTACTGGGCTTGGTGGATCTCCTGGTCGCCATTTGTAGGAATGTTTATTGCGCGTATCTCAAAAGGCCGGACGGTACGTGAATTCCTGACGGCCGTACTGCTTATTCCAACATTAGTATCTGCCGTATGGATGGCTGCTTTTGGTGGCAGTGCATTAGATCAGATTCAGAATAATATAGGGGAATTAACAAAAGGTGTCGGTGATGTTTCGCTGGCGATGTTCCAAATGTTGGAAAATCTGCCTTTGTCTGAAATATCTTCACTCTTGGCAATTATTCTCGTGCTGGTCTTCTTTATCACTTCATCGGATTCAGGTTCGCTGGTAATAGATACTATTACCGCCGGTGGAAAGGTGGATTCTCCTGTGCCACAACGTGTCTTTTGGGCAGTACTACAGGGCTTGATTGCGGCCGTGTTACTATACGGCGGTGGTGCTGAAGCACTCACTGCGTTACAGGCTGGCGCCATTACAGTGGGCTTACCGTTTACGCTGATACTGCTGTTTATGTGTGTGAGTTTGTACAAAGGTTTGAAAAGTGAAGTGTACTAATTAGTCTGTAATTGGTAAGGTCACACACCTGACAATAAAGCCGGCATTTTTGCCGGCTTTTTATATATTGTGACGTGCTTTTTAGTCATACAGCAGATCAGTGTTAAGTCCGATAGTCTGCCAGAGGAGACAATTTTATGATGATCGCGGACCTGGTAGATCAGGAAGATTTTTGTAGTTTACTAGAATCGATTGGTATTTCTGTGAAAAGCGATTGGACATCAGAGCAATGTGCGCAGGCGGCTATAGACTGGCGCTGTATTAACGATAACCCTGATGCGGCCGCTAAACTGAATCGGATTATCAATGAACTTAAACAGAAAGAATCTCTATTGTTACCCGAAGTGAAAGCAGCGTTGAATATGCTTTTATTACACAATAGCAGATAGCTTTTTTAGTGTATTAGAGAGCATTTACACGTGCGAACAACCTTACTACCACTTATTTCCCTCTTTATCAGTTGCTTTATCCTTTTTTTAGGAAATGGCCTGATCAATGTCCTGTTGCCCGTCAGAATGAGTTTAGATGGTGTCAATACGAACACTATTGGTACGGTATTGTCGCTCTATTTTGTGGGCATGCTACTGGGTGCTATCTACAGTAAAAACCTGATTAGACGGGCGGCGCATATTCGTGTGTTTGCCGGATGTGTTGCATTAGGTGCAGTAAGTATTCTGATTTGTAGTCTTTATTCTGACCCGCTTTTGTGGGGGGTAATGCGAATTGTATTGGGCTTTTGTAATGCCTGCGCGTTTACTGCTATGGAAAGCTGGTTGAGTGACAGTTCGACAAAAGAAACACGCGGTAAAGTCTTAGCGACTTATAATGCAGTTGTTTTAAGTGGTTTGTTTTTTGGTCAGTTTTTTATGAATTTTGCCAGCCCGGAAGGCTCCGCGCTATTCGTTTTTGGTGGCATACTCCTGTGTGCTGCGGTGATTCCAATGGTGTTAAGTCGCAATAATGGTCCAGTGATTTCAGAAGTTAGCTCAATGTCACTGTTTGCATTGTATAAAATTTCTCCGCTTGGGGTCGTCAGCTGTTTGGCTTCCGGTGTGATCTATTCCGCCATTTTTAACTTGTTGCCGGTGTTCGCTAAAGATTATGGCATCGTTTCTTTTCAGTTATCACTTTATATGGGAGCGGCGATTTTAGGGGCTTTTTTACTGCAGTTTCCTGTTGGTTATCTCTCGGATAAATTTGACCGTCGTTCAGTATTAGCGGTTCTACTGTTTATATCGGCAGTGGCTGACTTTGCCGTGCCGGTACTCGCCTCTCAAGAGATATTCTGGGCGGTATTCTTAGGTACTGCGATCACCAGCGGCATTATCGCTTGTACCTATCCATTGAGTATCTCTGAAGCGTTTGACAAGTTACGCCAAAACCAGATGGTTGCGGCTATGGGAAGCATGATTCTGGCCTTCTCGATTGGCGGTATCCTTGGCCCTTATACGGCTTCCATCGCTATGGATAAATTTGGCAATGCGTCGCTCTTTTATTTTGTGGCATTTATCCAACTGCTGCTAGGCGGCTTTGTTATGTATCGCATGGCTGTGCGTGATGCACTACCGGTAGAAGAACAGGAACACTTTGTAATGCAAGGTGTTTCTATTACCGCATCCGTTGATCTTGATCCGCGTACTGAATATGTCGAACATCAGCATGCATTGAGTTCAGAAGCAGAAACTGCAGCAACCATTGCAGAAACCGATCCCGCCGCTGCTGTTAAAATGGCGCGTGCTATAGCGATGGCAAATCCGATGCTAGGCGTTGAGGTGGCTGCCGCTGTGGCGACAGTTCCTGGCATAAACGTGCTGCGTTTGTACGAAGTGATGAAAGAAGCGGTACCTGATCAAATACTCGCTGTTACCCGTGCGGTGGTTACCGTGCACCCTGAACTGGCCTATGAATTAGTCTCTAAGTTAGCTGAGTGGTATCCGGAGCAAGTGGTTTCTGTTGCTGCAGAAATTGGTCGTGCTTTACCCGATCATCGTATAGAGATGGCGAGAGTGGCTGTTAAATATGCGCCTGAATCGGTAGCGGAAGTAGCAGAATATTATGCGCAGGTATTGGCGGAAGAGCATGAAGCCGTTCGTCCGGCAGACCGGGAAAATGACACGAGTGAAGAAGATGCTGCCAGTATTGCTGCTGAATTATGGCAGGCCGCACCGGAGCAGGCATTGGATGTGGCTGTCACGATGGTTGACGCGATACCAGAATCAGCTGTGCTGGTGGCTGAAGAGTACCTGGCCAGTAATATAGGTGAAACCGATGAAGAAGCCAGCGCGGCAGAAAAACCGGATACACCAGAACGGGGCTTGGCAGGAGTAAAGTATCAAGCCGGCAAAGAGGTCCGTAGTCAAGAGTGGGCACAAGAGTCAACAGATGATTACAACAACACAGTTGAGCTGGTGGCAAGGCTGGCAGAAGCGGCCCCGGAGCAAGCTCTGGATATGGCGGTGGCGGTGGTAGAAGCTGTGCCGGGTAGTGCCGCTGAAGTGGCATCTGAGATAGCGAGTAGC
>NZ_JBFIIH010000098.1:0-16379 GCF_041601355.1 Neptunomonas sp. | reverse complement strand
GTCTGGTAGTAATACCGAATACCCCTTGTGAGGTGCGCATTGAAATAAAAGGGTAAACTCCCTATCCTTTGTATACGTCAGCGTGAGCAAGACGTTTCATATAATAAGAAGCTTGAGTGCCCATCGATGAGCTCTGATATGTCGAATCTACGTAAATTTGTATCCCCCGAAATTATTTTTGGTGCCGGCGCTCGGCACACGGTGGGAAATTATGCCCATAAATTCGGCGCTAGAAAGGTCTTGATTGTTTCAGACTCAGGTGTTGAGAAAGCAGGCTGGGTAAAGGATGTGTGCCTGAGCCTTGATGAACAGCATATTCCCTATGCTATTTTCACGGGTGTATCTCCCAATCCTCGTTGTGAGGAAGTGATGGCCGGGGCGGTTTTTTATCAGGAGCAGAGCTGTAATGTGATTGTGGCTGTCGGCGGTGGAAGCCCGATGGACTGTGCAAAAGGAATCGGTATTGTCAGTGCGCATGGACGGCATATTCTTGAGTTTGAAGGTGTGGATAGGATTGATGTAGCCATTCCACCGTTGATATTTATACCCACAACGGCCGGCACGTCGGCTGATGTTTCTCAGTTTGCGATTATTTCTGATCAGAATGAGAAGATGAAATTCTCGATTGTCAGTAAAGCGGTCGTGCCGGATGTCTCTCTGATTGACCCGGAAACGACCGCTACCATGGATGGTTTTTTGAGTGCTTGTACAGGTATCGATGCATTAGTACATGCGATTGAAGCCTTTGTTTCCACCGGTGCCGGCCCATTAACGGATATGCATGCATTGGATGCTATCCGCCTTATCAATATTAATATTGCGCCCTTGGTCGCGAACCCAAAAGATATGCACTTGCGTGAGCAGGTTATGTTGGGGTCGATGAAGGCAGGTCTGGCATTCTCTAATGCGATTCTTGGCGCTGTGCATGCGATGTCGCATAGCTTGGGTGGTTTTCTGGATCTTCCACATGGCCTTTGTAATGCGATGTTGCTGGAGCATGTGATCGATTTTAACTACTCAGAAGCGACGGATCGGTTCAAAGTAGTTGCCGAAACGATGGGTATTGATACCCGTGGGTTAACCACGCCTCAGATTAAACAACGATTAATGCAGCATGTTATTGCGCTAAAAACTGAAATCGGATTGACCCAGAAATTGTCTGAGCACGGTATCAGTGCGTCGGATATACCTACTTTGTCAGTTAACGCATTAAGAGATCCCTGTCTCCTCACCAATCCACGTAAATCTAACCAGAGAGATGTAGAAGTCGTGTATGAAGAAGCCCTCTGATAGAAATAATGCGACCTTTGAGGATCTTATCGGCCTTGGAGACCATTCCGCACGTAAAAACTATTATCCCGAGCTTACGCAAAAGTTGGATGAGCTGGATGTTGAACGTAATCGTTATAAATGGTTGTTCGATAACGCGTTGCATGGCATCTTTCAGGCGGATTTATCAGGGCGATTCAGAACCGCAAACCCTGCTATGGCTTCACTGTGTGGCTACTCGTCAGCGGGTGATTTAGTTGAGCAAATAACAGCGATTGATCAGCAGCTGTTTGTTGATTCGCAGGACTACCGAACGCTACTGATGCGCCTGAATCAAGATGGCAAAGTTCACCGCTACGAAACCCGGCTGTTAAAAGCCGATGGCTGTTTTATTTTTGTGTCGATGAATGCACTGCTAAAACGAGATGCTGATGATGTCACTCTGGAGGTATTTGTTCAGGATATCAGTGAGCGTGTTAGTGATCAGGCACGACTTAAAAAATTGAATGAAGAGCTTGAAGAACGCGTGACCGAGCGCACCTATGAGCTAGCGACGGTTAATCATAAACTCTGGGACGAAATTCGCATACGGGAAACCGCACAACAACAGTTATTGGTTGCTAAAGAGCAGGCCGAAGACGCTAATACCAGTAAAGATAAATATCTGGCGGCAGCCAGCCATGATTTGTTACAACCGATGAATGCAGCACGGCTGTTGGTCTCTACCTTACGAGAGCGACAGTTGGCGGTCGCCGATGCCCGGCTGGTCGAACGCATTCACGTGGCGCTTGAAGGTGCGGAGGAGCTGCTTACGGATCTGTTGGATATATCTAAACTGGATCAGAACGCCGTACAGTCAGATCCTTGTGCGTTTCACCTTTCACAGTTATTGAATGCCTTAGAAACTGAATTTCAGCCGCTTGCCGAGCGTGCCGGGCTGACTTTGAAAATCAGAAAAACAGATCAGGTGGTTTTCTCTGATGCCCGCTTGTTGATGCGCGTTTTACGAAATTTTGTTAGTAATGCGCTGCGCTATACCAACCAGGGAGGTGTGTTAGTCGGTTGCCGGGTACGGGGAGAGCATTTGTACCTACAGGTGTGGGACAGCGGTGAGGGGATTCCTCAACAGAGCATAGTAGATATTTTTAGTGAGTTTAACCAATTAGAGCAGCACCGAAACGGAATGCGGACCGGTGTCGGGCTTGGCCTGGCGATTGTTGATCGTGTTGCACGGGTGCTGGGTCACCCGATAACAGTACGCTCACGCGTGGATAAAGGCTCAGTATTTACTGTTCAAGTGCCGTTACTCACTAACGAAATGGTTGCGCCTCGCCCTGTCGCAATAACAACGAGTGTCAGCGGTTTTTCCTCTGAGGTAGTGCTGGTGGTGGATAATGATCAGAATATTCTACTCAGTATGCAAGTATTGCTGACGCAGTGGGGATTGACACCCTACATTGCCACCAATGCGGCATCCGCTATCGAACTGTGTAAACAGCAGCAGATAACGCCTCACGTTTTACTGCTGGATTACCATCTGGAAAAAGGTGAAACCGGTTTAGATGTTCTGGATAGTCTGGAGCAGCATTTCAACGTACGAATTCCCGCTGCGATGCTGACGGCCGAACGCTCTGATATCAGCCTCAGGCATTTTCGCAGGTTAGGTTTACAAGTCTTAAATAAACCGGTGAAACCAGGCAAATTACGCGCATTATTGAGCCATATACTGTCGGCACCGGCATAAATAACATCGGTGGGTACAGGGCTGTAGGCGGCGATGCTGCAGGTGCGAAGATAATTAGGTCACAAGTACTATTTGATATAAGCAATAGTCTGCCTAGACTGAAGTAAGACCTTTTCATAGAAGGAATTCCATATTTATGGCTGAAGCCGCTGTTACCTGTTTTTCAAATCACAGTGATCCGTTCGCCGCTGCTGCCGAGTTGCAACAACAGTTGCGACAACAGTTACGCTATGAAGATTTAGGGTGCGTGTTGTTTTTCTGCACCGCTGAGTATGATTTGCCGCTATTGGCTGAGGCAATGAATCAGGCGTTTGAGGGTGTTCAGTTGGCCGGATGTACTACAGCGGGAGAGATCACCGCTGAAGGTTATGCACAGGGTGCTATTAGTGCGATCGGCTTCAATCGTCGGCATTTTGCGGTAGAAACTTGCCTTATCAGCGCGATGGATGATTTTTCACTAACGCACGCGCAATCGGTTGTTGAGTCTTTTATTAATAAAGGTCGGGTCAAACAGCTGGCCCCCATTAAAGGTAATAGTTTTGTTCTGACCCTGCTGGATGGTTTGTCAGTGCAGGAAGAACAGGTACTGGCAACATTAAGTTCGGCTTTGGGCAATATTCCACATTTTGGTGGGTCTGCCGGTGACGATATTCACCTGGCACATACGCATGTGTTTGCGAATGGGGCTTTTTACACGGGTGCCGCCGTTGTGCTGTTATTTAATACAGACTGTGAATTTGAAGTATTCACTACACATCACCTTTTAACCCTGAGTGAAAAATTAGTGGTGACCGCCGCCGAGCGTGAAACCCGGCGAGTCTATGAGCTGAATGCGGAACCGGCAGCTGAAGAGTACGCCGCCCTGATTGGCGTCCCTGTCGATGAGCTGACTCCGCAGGTATTCGCCCTGAATCCCTTGGCGGTCAGAATTGGCGATGACTTTTATGTGCGATCTATTCAAAAGGTTAATGCTGATCTTAGTTTGACGTTTTATTGTGCCGTTGAGAATGGGATTGTACTGACCCGAATGCAACGAGGCGATATGTTACAAAATCTGACCAGAGAGCTGGAGCGGATTGAGAAAAAAATAGGCTCCCCGCAATTGATTATCGGCTGTGATTGTTTCCTTCGACGCTTGGAAATAGAGCATTTAGATATCGTACAAGAGGCGTCTGCATTGCTGCGCCAGCATAAAGTGGTGGGCTTTAACACATACGGAGAGCATATTAACGGCATGCATATCAACCAGACATTTACAGGCGTGGTGATTGGGAAGCCTGCAAATGAGTGAGGATGAATTACTGTTAAGATTAGCTAAGCTTGAGCGGGAAAACCACAAGCTTAAGCGGATCAACCATGCACTGATTGAACGAGTTGAGTCGAGTAATGTGCAAGGAGCTAATCCGTATGCAGCTTTTGAGCATGCGGTGATATTGGCGGATCAGGTTCGCGAACGCACGGAAGCTTTGAACGATGCCCTGTCCGAGTTGAAAATCAGTCATCAAGCCCTGAAGAATGCCAACCAGATTGCAGACCTGGCGAATCAACGCTTAGTCGATGCTATTGAGAGCATTTCAGATGCTTTTGTTCTGTTTGATCGTGACCGCCGCATCGTCCTTTTTAATAGTAAATTTCAAAGTGTCTGGGAAGGTACCGGGCAGGTAATAGCAACAGGTACTACGATTCGGGATATCCGTCGTTTAGCTGATCAGCATGGCCTGATAGCAGAAGAGTACGGCGAAACCGGAGACGCTAATAAAGTGTTTCGCTTGTCTACCGGGCAATGGGTGCAGATGAGTGAGAGGCCGACTTCTGATGGCGGTATGGTGATATTGTATACCGATATCAGCCAGCTGAAAGCGGCTGAAACTGAACGTCGGGAAGCGGCGTTGGCGCAAAAGTCGCTGTTGTTACAACGCACAGTAGACAATCTTTCTCAAGGCGTCGCCCTGGTCAATGCCAGTGATCAGCTGGAGATATGGAATGACCGGTTTCTTACATTAACCGGTGTGTCTCGTTCGGAAGCAGAGTCATTCCCGCCATTTAGAGCACTCAATCTCAAGCACTTTCATGACAATAATGCTAAAGGAAGGCCGCCCGGTAGTTCGCATATCATGCGGCATGATGATCACATTATTGAAGTAAGAACACATGCTATGCCTGACGGTGGGTATGTGAACACTTACTCTGATATTACCGAGCGTTATCAATACGCCGAAACGCTAAAAGAGAGCGAGCAGTGGATTCGTTTGATTACCGACCATGTACCCGCCCTGATCGCTTATGTGGGAGATGATCTCTGTTACCGCTTCACCAACAAGGTTTATGACGAATGGTATGGTTGGGAGCGTGGCAAATTAACGGGTCAGAGCATCACCCAGGTGCATGGAAAGCGTGGCTTTAATGAGTTGGAGCCTTTTGTCCAGCGGGCTCTTTCAGGTGAGAATGTCACGTTTGATATTGCCGAGCGAAATAGTTCTGGTGAGCAGCGTTATATGCTCAAGTCCTACGTACCAAATATCGGTGAAGATGGGAAGACCGTTGGTTTTTTTGTCATGATCCGTGATATTACCGACCGGCGCAAAGTGGCTTTAGAGCTGGAAGAAGCCTATCAGAATCTGGAGCATAGGGTTGATGAGCGCACTTCGGAACTAACAGCGGTCAATGAACATCTGCTCACTGAGATTGAAGAGCGCACTCAGGTCGAAGCCCGTTTACGTGAAGCGAAAAAAGATGCTGAGAAAGCTAATTTATCAAAAACCAAATTTCTCGCAGCGGTGAGTCATGACCTGTTACAGCCTTTAAATGCCGCGCGTCTGTTTACCGGTGCATTAGCTGAAAAGGAGCTGACTAATGTTACGCGTCCACTGGTAAATTCGGTGTCACATGCGTTGAGTGATGTTGAATCATTGCTGGGTACGCTTGTTGATATATCTAAACTCGACGCAGGCGTGGTTACGCCGGATGTTACCACCTTTCGGGTGCGTGAGTTGATGGAAAACATTGCCAATGAATTTTGTCAATTTGCGCTCAAAGATGGGCTTAAAATGTCCTATATTCCGTCATCTGCTACGATTTCGACAGATTCTCAATTGTTAGCACGTATCCTTAGAAATTTTTTATCGAATGCGATTCGTTATACGACTAAAGGGCGGATATTGTTTGGCTGTCGCCGTAAAAAACAGTCACTCGTTATCGAGGTATGGGATACCGGTGTAGGTATTCCTGAAGCGCAATTACAGGAGGTTTTTCAGGAGTTCAGGCGACTGAATCCGCAGGGGCTGGGTTCTGATAAAAGTTCTGATAAAGGTGGCGATAAAGGGCTGGGGCTGGGTTTAGCGATTGTGGACAAAATATCCGGGGTACTCGGCCACCCGATTACGGTTCATTCGATTGAGGGAAAAGGCTCTGTCTTTGCGGTTGAAGTCCCTTATGGTGAGCTTGCGTTGTATTCTGATGTTCCGGGAACGGACCGGGCTGCGGCGGCAGATTGTTTGTTGGGTGCTCATATCTGGGTGATTGATAATGATCTTGCTATCTGCCAAGGGATGCAAACGCTGCTTGAAGGGTGGGGGTGTCGTGTTACCACCGCACTTTCATTGGAGCACTTGTTGCAGCGGGTAGACCCGGCAAAGGATCCGGTTGATCTGTTAATTGCGGATTATCATCTGGATAATGGGAATAATGGCGTCGATGCAGCGCGGGGGTTGGCCAAACGGCTTCCCCATCCACTTTCTGTGCTGATGATTACAGCAAACTACAATAAAGATCTTAAACAGGAGATACGTGAGCTGGGCTATATTCTGATGAATAAGCCGGTTAAGCCTTTAAAGCTGAAGTCGACGCTGTTGCATCTGTTAAAAGACCGCTGAGTTTCAGCTTTGAGCCCCTTCCGTAAGCCTCAATCTTTAACTCTCACCTGTTAAGTCTGGGCACTAACGGCAATCCATCCGAGGCTAACAACACCAGAGCCGTTTGATTTACCGTTTAAGGTATTCACTGAAATCAATATTGCCAGCGGATAGAACGGCCTGAATTCGATTATGCACATTGAGTTTGCGTAAAATAGCGGAAACATGCGCTTTTACTGTAGTTTCGGCAATGTTGAGGTTATAGGCAATCTGTTTGTTGGACTCGCCAGTAGACATCCTTTCCAGTACTAATAACTGGCGGCGGGTTAGCGAAGAAAGCATTTCAGGGGCGATGCGTTTATCATCGTTACGTGGCTGACGGCGTGTTTCCGGTGAATTACTGCGGATGATATCGGATGGCAGGTATACATTCCCGGCCAAAATCTGCTTCAGCGCATTGGTCATCTCCTCACGAGACGAGGATTTTGTAATAAAGCCGATCGCACCATAGGTGATCGCTTGTAACACGATCTGTTTATCTTCTTCTGCCGAAACAATCACAACCGGAATAGTCGGTGATTCGTTACGCAGGGTAATTAAGCCGTTTAAACCATTCATGCCGGGCATGTTCAAATCTAACAGGATCAGGTCTAAATCATCTTGCTCAAGCGAAAGCTCAAGAGCACTTTCCAGTGTTTGTGCTTCCAGTAGCTCACTATCAGGAAAACTGGTATGAATGACATTGCTAATCGCCTCTCGGAATAGAGGATGATCATCCGCAATCAGGATTTTATACACAATACTCTCCCACTCTTATATTTATTATGGATCACGATATCGGTTATAGGTACCTGATAAGATCAGGGTGAAAATTTTGCCGGTATTCCTTCGGCAGTATCCAGATCAGCTTCCTGCCAACCGTCTGAGCCATCCCGGTACCAGTAAAGATGAGAGTATCCCCATGCTTTTGCGCGTTTTATTGCGTTCCATGACATCCAGCAATCCGCTGTGCAGTAAATCACAACCGGGTAGTCCTGTCTTCCCTGTGTTATCTCCTGCAAATTCCGCTGGAAATAGTCAGCCCATGTATCTTCGAGTTCTCCCTGGCCTACATTAGGTGTCCAGTGGCTGCCTGGTATGTGCAGGCGGGGCTCTTTCTGAATGAAAAAGCCATCTTTCCAGATCAACGGCTGTACATCCAGTAGTGCCGGAGTCGGTATATCCTGTAGCAAGTTAAGCAACTGTTCTGTTGATAACGTTGTTGCCTGCTCATGTTGTGTCGGGGTTGGGCTGCGATAACGCAGTAAACGATAACCCTCTGGCGTAAACAATTCGCTATCATCGTCAAAGCCTCCAAGCCATGACCCGGCAGGTACTGCAGTGGTTTGGGTGCGCTTGTTTGTTTTTTCTATCAGCGTTGTTTCTGCCAGTACTGAGGCTGTATGGGCCAGTAACAACCCTGAACATAACCAGTAAAGCCAAATAGTGCATCTACGCATGCCACATCACCTTTTTTGACTGCTGTTATTACAACGCGACAATCAAAAAGAATACATTCTGCAATGGAGTAAAAAAACCAGTACTAAAGTATTGGCTTTTAGTAAGTATCGGTTTTAACCCATTTACTCAGTGTGGTTAGTGGCGTGTTGCTAAGAATGCACCTGCTCCGATCATAATAGAACCTGCGGAGCGGTTCAGATTGCGCATTGCTTTGACAGATCGGAATATCCTACGCGCCTTCGATGCCATATGGGCGATCAGCATGACACCGATCATCAGTGCGAACAGCTGCAGGATTGAGGCCAAGGCAATATCAGGAATACTTAGCACAGACAGATTCATGAATGTCGGCAGGAAAGCGATATAAAATAAAATTACTTTCGGGTTGGACGCTGAGATCAAAAATCCCTGAAGAAAGCTCTTCATTCCCTGGCGGGGTTTGCTGACAGGCGCATCCGCACAGAGATCTATCGGTGTCGTCCATAGTTTCCAGCCAAGGTAACAAAGGTACGCCGCTCCGGTGAAGCGGATGATGGTAAACAGCTCGCCCCAATGCTCAGCGATGGCGGCTAAACCTAAGCATGCCAGCACCAGGTAGACAATATCACTGCTCACCATCCCCAGCGCGAGCAAAAAACATGAACGGCTACCCTCCACCATGGCGCGTGCGATAATCGCAAAAATACCAGGGCCCGGCGTGATGCCGAAAATAAAGATCGCGATAAAAAAGGTGATGGCGCTCTCGAAAGACACGGTTGTTAACCTCAATGCTTATATAGCAGGTTAATGATAGATATTCTGAATTTATATCATGTATTCATGATGGCTGACAGCATGCGGTAAGTATACATATGGGCGGTCTGTGCGGATATCCGGGTATTGAAGCTGAGCGCTATTTTTTTGTATCGCTCTTATGTTTTCTGCTGATATCCCTGGGAATATAAACCGGAGTATGAATAATATAGGGAACATAGCGGGTTTCGATCTGCTTTTCTGACTGCCAGAGGTATAGCTGCTGGCTGAGTAGTACCGGGAATAGATAGGGGTGCTTGCCTATATAGCCCATTTCACTGTGGGTTATATTCCCTACAACGGTCAGCTCACGGCCCTCTTTATATATCATTGGGTCGAGAAACTGGTTTATCTTTACGCGAAAGCGGCCTGCACTATTGTCTGTCACCTTGGGGCGGCTGTTGCTGTCCAGTGTGAACTGCACTATTTCTAACTGAGTAAAATTATCCTGATTTTCTATGTTAGCTATCACGCCACCCCATCGGGCCAGCGAGTGCGTGTGAATATCACTGGTTTGCTCTGTTATCGGGTATTCTCTGGCCGTTTCGTATTGAATCAATGGTGTTGACTGAGGAACCTGCAGCTGCTCGGGGACGGTGGTACAGCCGCTTAGAATGCTGGCACTCAGCAATAAGAGCGAAGCCGATTGCTTTATCATAGTCGTTTCATGGTAGTAGTTTCATGATAGTTCACCTTCACTTTATTCAGACAAAAATACTGTTTAATGGTTCCTGGCGTAAGTTTTCTTGGTTAACGCGCACTGTATGGTAAAATGTATTTTTATTGTATAAATACGATGGTAGAAAAATGATAGAAAAACCAACGCCTCCGGGTGATTCCGAGTGTTGTGAAGCGGGCTGTGAACCGTGTGTTTGGGATATCTATTACGAAGATATGCGCGAATGGAAGGCGGCTCAGGAGAAGCTGAAAGCCGCTCAGGAAGCAGAAAGCGCTGACGGAAAAAAAACAGAAAACGCCGACGAAAAACAGGCTGAAAGCCCTGTTTAATTCGGCTTTTTACCTGTACCTGCGGCGGCTCGTTGTGGATTAAACCCTGTTATTGCCAGCACTGAAAAGATCAGTGTTATCGCCAGTGTAACGCTGAATGCGACGCTATCAAATTTCAGATAGAGTGCATGCCTGACCAGTTCGACCGCGTAGGTGAAGGGATTGGCTATACAAATCCAATAGATCCATTCGCTGGCTTCCTGCATTTTCCATAATGGATAAAGGGCCGAAGAGAGAAAAAACATCGGGAAGATGACAAAGTTCATCACACCGGCAAAGTTCTCCAGCTGTTTTATCCAGGATGAAATAAACAGTCCGATAGCGCCGAGCATCACGGCGACCAGTAACAGCGCCGGCAACACACTCAGATATCCCCACAATGGCGGTTCAACGGCTACCAGTAACGCGATAATCAGAAAAGCGTAGACCTGCAGCAACGATACAAGCGCAATCGAGATGAGTTTACAGACGAGCAGAAACCAGCGCGGTAGTGGACTCATCAACAGTACGCGCATACTGCCCATCTCGCGGTCATACACCATGGATAGCGAGCTCTGCATGCCGTTAAACAGCAGGATCATGCAGCATAGGCCCGGGGCAATATAGACTTCGTAGGTGATGTACGTTTCGTAGGGCTCTATGATGGCAATCCCGAGGGCAGCGCGAAACCCTGCTGCAAATACGACCAGCCAAAGAAGAGGCCGTACCAATGCACTGAAAAAGCGCGTGCGCTGCTGAATGAATCGCAGATATTCACGCGTGAGTATCCCCTGGAAACAATACCAATAATGGGTTGGAGAGATCTTCATGCCGCCGTATCCGTTTTTTGGGTGAGATACTCAAATGCATCGGCTAAATGCTGTTTTTTGCTGAGCTCACACAGGTCATGGCCCGTTCCGGAGCTGAGTAGCTGGCCCTGATGTATTAACAGAACGCGATCCTGAGGCAGGATCTCGTCGATCAGGTGGGTTGCCCATAATACAGTGAGTTGTGTATCTGCACAGAGTTGTCGGACATAGTGGTTAAGTGCTTTCCTTGCTTTGGGGTCAAGGCCTGTCGTGGGTTCATCCAGCAGCAGTACGCTTGGCTGGTGTAAGAGTGCTCTGGCTATTTCTACGCGCCTGCGGTGCCCGCCATTGAGCGCGCGGACTTTATCATGTGCCCGGTTACTCATATCCATGCGTTGCAGTTCTTCTGCGATACGCAGGCGCGCTTGTGTACCGCAAAGCCCATGCAGTGACGCATGGTATGCCAGGTTTTGCTGCACGCTCAAGTCCAGGTCCAGCGTGCTTTGTTGAAACACCACGCCGAGCTGCTGCATGACCTGAGTCGGATGCTTTTGCAGATCTAAATCATGCAGCACAATGCTGCCATGTTGCATGGCATACAGGCGGGTCAGGAGTGCAAATAAGGTGCTTTTTCCTGCGCCGTTAGGGCCTAGCAACGCGCAGAACTGGCCGCTCTCCAAAGAGAAATCAACGTCTTTTAATGCAGCTTTTTTTCCGTAGTGGAAGCTAAGCTGCCTGACCTTGATACTCATTTTGTTTTTGCTTCTGTTGTTTTCACGACGACACCCCATGGGTAACGACCGACCTTGACGGACTTGATCGCCTTCATTTTGGCGATATCGATAATACTAACATCGCCGCTGATACCATTGGTGGTTAAAAGTAATGATTGATCCGCATTAAATGCCATATGCCATACACGCCGGCCTACCAGAATATAATCAATGACTTCGTAAGTTGCTGTATCAATAACGGCGACATGGTTGGCCGGGCCCAGAGCAACAAAGGCGTATTGGCCGTCATCACTGAGCTTGATGCCCACGGGCTGAACTTTGTCTGGATGAACGCCACGAATCTTAAAATCAATTTTATGTGAAATCTGGCGTGTCGCTACATCAATGACTGAAACGGTTGCACCAATTTCAGAGCTGACCCAGAGAACCTTACTATCTTTAGAAAACTCAGCATGACGGGGGCGCTGATCTACCAGTGTGTTATCCACAAGCTGCATGCTTTCGGTATCAATCCAGTGCACCATATTAGTCGTTTCACTGGTATTAACGGCGATCTTTCCATCGGGGCTTACCGCCATCCCTTCGGGCTCTACACCCACATCAATCTGAGCCAGTACCTCGTTGGTTTCGGTATCCACGACAGTCGCCAACGCATCATCTTCATTCGAGATATACAGGTGGCGGTTGTTGGGATGTAATGCAAACTGCTCCGGATCTTCCCCGGACGGCAGCTCTTTAATGATCTGGTGTGTTGCTAAATCCATCACCTGAACGGTGTCGGAATCTGAAGCACAGATATACAGTTTGCTTTGATCCTTCGACAGGATGATGCCGCGTGGGCGCTGGCCTACATTGAGAGTGGCGGTGACCTCGTAAGTATCAAGGTCAATCACTGACAGGGTGTCATCTTTCTCGTTAGATACATAGGCAACATCTGCCAGCAGGGGTTGTGTAACGAGCAGCATGCTTGCCATGCTCAGTTTCAGGCGGCGGGAAAAAAAGCGGCTGTTTTGCATACCGGATATCGTATTGGTTTTCATAGTGAACCCTGTCATTAGAAGTGTTCCATAAGGCGGCATTGGCTTTCTGGTTTATCAAATCCAAGCGTATCCAGTTCAGATACGGGATGCAGAAAGCCCTCCTGCGGAGATTGTGATACCAGCGAGCGCGGGTGTATCAGTGCAATAGGTTGGCGTAACTGCCCATTCCATGAACGGAAATTGAGTTTGCGGCCTTTAAAACCGGCGAGCTCGAAGGCATCCGAGGCGATGTAACTTTTGAGCAGCTGAACGTCTTCGCTATTGGTGCGGGTAACGGCTTCGGCAATGGTTCGTACGGCGGCCCATGCGGCGTAGTCTTTCTCGCCCATCCAGCGGCCAGTGAGTTTTTCAAAGCGCTTCTGAAGTTGAGCGGCTCCCCATTGCTCGACAACGCGGTGCCAGGTTACGGGTGACAGGCCTTGTGTTCCGACTACAGGACGAGGGTACCAGGTGTTATATAAAACATACTCGCCAAAGTCGCCTCGCTCATCCGCTACCACTACGACATCGTATTCTTTCGTTTGCGTGAATAACGGCATTTCCCGTTGGGCTGTGCGGCGCAGATCAGTATCGAAGTCCCACGCTTTTTCGGCGACAATTTTGAGACCATAACGGTTAGCTGCACGTTTAATCGCGGCGGTATACGCCTGATCATCATCGGTTGGACCGGTGATGAGCAGCAGATCCGTAAGTCGGCGTGCTTTTAGCCATTGTCCCAGTGCATCGGTTAACATCGCGCGGCTTGGAATCGTGTGTAACGTATTTTTAGGGCAATTTGTTTGGCGTAACTGATCGTCTTTAGCGCCTGCATTGAGAATCAGTACATCATTGGGCAGGCTTTGGCTTAAGGTGTTTAAGGTGCTGGCTGGTAGATTAACCACAAAGCTGTGAATGCCTTGATTGTACATGTGCTGAGCACGTTCGATGATAAGCTCTGCGTTTTCATCACTGAAAGCATCTAATACAAAGCTCTGTTTTAAAAATTTTCCGGTTGTATTGCTATCGTTGATGGCAAGATGGACCCCTCTGAGGCCCGCATCTTCAGGTTCCGGCAAAATATTAGATAACACCGGCCCTGTATCTATTTCCTGAGCTAGGTAGCCAATCTTTGTCGTCACATCAGCAAGTACAACTGTGCTGAGTAGCATGGCCGGCACGGCCAATAGCATACTTGACAAGGCGCGATATAAAACGCGACGTTTCTGTTTAGTGTAGTGAGCTGTAATGCTTAGTGAATAAGTCATAAGGCTTGGCTGTACTCGCAAAGATTTATTCTAATTGTTATGTGATGTGGCCAGCTTAGGTGGGAATGCTTATCAATTAAATATGTAGAAAGTAGAAAAGAATTAGTTCCTAAGTAGTATTTTTAAAAATCAGAGTGAGCATAGCATTGGTCGCTAAGAATAAATCTAATCATTAAGGAGTTCGCATGTCATTCAAACGTAGTCTCGGTCTGGCGGCCTTAGTCAGTATTCTCAGCAGCACAGCCATGACTGCCGTTGCCGAAGGGGATTTGACCATTCGCCCTAAAAAACTACCGGACTTGGTCCTGGGCACAGAAGACAACCGTTACAACTTGTCTGAGAAACGTTATGAGATGGTTACCGGGCAATCTTATAAGTTAAAAATTATCTCCAGTGGGCAGACAGAATATGCGTTCGTTGCGCCTGAGTTTTTCCCGACTATTTATCTGCGAAAAATAGAAGCCGGTGATATGGAGATTAAAGCGATGGCCTTAACTGAGCTTGAGTTTGAGCAGGAAGGTGAAGCGGAAATCTACTTTGTGCCTGTGAAGCCTGGCGAATACGAATTCTATGCCGAAGGCTTTGAAGAGAAAGGCATGGTTGGTGTCTTTAGCGTCAAATAACCTTGTTGTTGCTGGAGGTATAAATCACCGCTGTTTGGCGGCTAAACGCGTTATCCGTTGGCCGCACACTTCAATCCAATGGCGTAATGCCAGCAGTCATATTAATAAAACCCGCCATGATGCTCAGTGGATCGTTGCATCTCTTTCCAGGATAGCCGAGCATTAGTTATTTATTCATGGAAAAGGACAGGTTTGTTTATGGCTATTCACCCCGATGCAGGAAAGGTTGCCCCGCACGATTCTTTGGTTAATATCCCGGCGCTGGTGGCTGCTTATTATCGTCAGCAGCCTGATATCAACGCGAACCCTGAGCAACAGGTTAGTTTTGGTACGTCGGGCCATCGTGGTTCAGCCTTAAAAACGACCTTTAACGAAGACCATATTATAGCGATCTGCCAGGCTATTGCTGAATACCGAAAAGAGCAAGGTGTCACCGGGCCTTTGTACTTGGGTAAAGACACACATGCCTTGTCTGAAGCTGCATTTAGTACCGCGCTGGAAGTGTTAGTCGCTAACGGCGTGCGTGTTCGTGTCCAGCAAGGTGATGGCTACACGCCAACGCCTGTGATATCGCATGCGATTCTGACGCATAACGCCCAGGGTCGTGATGTTGCCGACGGTATCGTGATTACGCCTTCGCACAACCCGCCAGAAGATGGCGGCATTAAATACAACTCGCTCAAGGGTGGCCCTGCCGATCAGGATATTACAAACTGGATTGCCAAACGTGCTAACGAGTTGCTGGAAGTTGAGTTAGAGGGTGGAAAATGGCTACCGGCTGAAGCGCTTAAAGATAATGCATTGATCGAGCCGTTTGATTACATCGATCATTACGTAAGTGATTTGGCATCCGTGATTGATATGCAGGCGATTGCTAAAGCCGGAATCAAAATCGGGGTGGATCCGATGGGCGGTTCAGGCTTGCACTTTTGGAAGCCAATCGCAGAAAAGTACAACCTGAATATCGAAGTCGTGAACGATAAGGTCGATTTTACCTTTGGCTTTATGCCGCTGGATAAAGATGGCCGTATTCGTATGGATTGCTCATCCAGCTATGCGATGCAGAACCTACTCGCGCTTCAGGATAAGTTTGATATCTCTATCGCTAATGATCCTGATTTTGACCGTCACGGTATTGTGTGTGCCGGATCAGGTCTGATGAACCCCAATGCTTACCTGGCCGTTGCCATTGAGTATTTAGCAACGCATCGTCCGCAATGGTCGGATGATATTCAATTTGGTAAAACGCTGGTGTCCAGTGCCATGATTGACCGTGTTGTTGATGGTCTGGGCAAAACGCTGTGCGAAGTGCCCGTTGGTTTTAAGTGGTATGTGGAAGGTTTGTTCAGCGGCGAGATGGCGTTTGGTGGTGAAGAGAGTGCCGGCGCTTCTTTTCTGCGTAAAGATGGTAGCGTTTGGACAACAGATAAAGACGGCATCATTCTGGGCCTGCTGGCGGCTGAGATCTTAGCCGTTACCGGTAAGGATCCGCATCAGCTATATGAAGCGCAAGTGGCGCGTTACGGTCGTCCCATTTATAAGCGCATCGATGTGCCGTGTTCTGCCCAGCAGAAAGCCGTACTGTCTTCGCTGAGTGCTGATTCCGTCGAGGGAGATACCTTAGCAGGTGATGAGATTACCGGTGTTTTAACCAAAGCGCCGGGTAACGGAGCCTCTATCGGTGGCGTAAAGGTACAAACCGCCAATGGTTGGTTTGCCGCACGCCCATCAGGCACTGAAAATATTTACAAAATCTATCTGGAAAGTTTTGTATCTGAGGCGCATC
>NZ_JBFIIH010000097.1:0-16521 GCF_041601355.1 Neptunomonas sp. | reverse complement strand
TTATCAGTTCTGTAGTTTTTGGTCTGGTCGGTAAAAGTACAAGAGTACAAGCGAGCTGATAGCTCCTAACGTATCGGATAACATATCTTTTTGAGCATCCCAGATATCACCTTGCGAACCTAAGAACTCAACACCTGCATCACCACCTTCGAGCGCAGCATACCACCATTCAATAATTTCATAAGCGGCAGCAACACTCATAATGAAGAACAAGCTAAATGTCATGGCTAATTTAAAACCGCAATAGCCTTTACGTAATAACCACTCGGCCATCGCAAACGCATAAAATCCGATGGTAAAGTGGCCTATGCGATCAAAATGATTGCGCTCAGCGCCCAGCAGCTCCGTTACCCAGCCAAAAGGGACATTGGCAAATGTGTAATGCCCGCCAACCGTATGCCAAAAGATCCAGATAAAAACCAACCCATAAGCCAGATTACTGAAGCGGAATAGGTGGAACGTAAACACAAAAGTCAGGAAGATCACAACGACAGGGATGATCTCTGCGATCCACACATCACGTGAAACCGGGTTGATAGCCAACACAATCGAAAAAATCAGATAGGTTCCAGCAAGGATATGTGGAAAATATTTACTAATCATTAATAGAGGCTCTTCAGGGCAGGTGTCATCAGAATCGCTTTGTACCACTAATTAGATGTTAACTTCCAACAAATGGCAAGGGTTACAAACGTACAGTTTAGCATCACGGCTGGAGTTGATGTCGAAAACAAGCTATCCATTACTATGGCTGATATAAGTGCGAAATTGGCTGGGTAGTTCTACCCTGCAGTGCGCGACAGAGTAGTGTTGCCAGAAGCTAAGCAGTAGTAAATACTGTTTCCACTGGTGGTGGGTTACGTAAAGTTTGTTGTACTACACAGCATCGCTCTGCGCCTATTTGTAGTTTCTGCAGCATGGTAGGATCGGTGCCTTCTTTGGCACGTAGCTGGACTGTGCATCGTATGTTTTGAAAACCTACCGGGACGCTCTTTTCTATACCCATTGCGCCACGTACATCTACTGTTGCTTCGACGTCTACTTGAAGAAATTTCAGTTCGATTCCTAATAAATTAGCCACCATACGGATGGAAGAATCTTGGCAGGCGGCCAGTGCTGCACATAGCATATCGCCGGGTGTGGGGGCATCGTGCAAGCCACCCAGTGCGCGGTGGACACCAATAGGCACATTTACACCACAGCCTTGCATCGGTTCAACTATTGAGTGAAAGGGATCGCTGGCATCTGGACCGGAGGTTCGGGCATGATCCGTTACCATGGCTGTATCAGGCGATGCTTTGTATTGAGCACGCAGAGGCTGTTGCGCTTCATTAACGCTTACGTTTTTCATGATTTATTCCCGCTATCTCGTTCGTTGAACCGTATTTAGCAGAAAGGACAACTTAAACTCTTTCTTTCAGTGACTATTTATTAAAGAAAGCTCTATAACTGATGCTTTCTACTATAAAAGACTGTTTATTATAAAACGCTGTTTTCACCATAGCGCTGCAGTGCTCAGTGTGCAATAGCTTGGGCGCATGTGCTACGGATGACTCGGTGATGGTTAAGCAGGTGATCACTGAGATGATGCCTCCCCCCGAGAGTGTAGCGCTTTCCCCATCACATATGTCGCTTTAATGGCACGGTCATCACCGAGTGTCATCAGTACGAATAAGCGTTCTTCAATTGAGGTTGTTTGTTGCATGCGATACGCCATAAGCGGCGTCGCGTGGTAGTCGAGTACGGCAAAATCGGCTTCTGTACCGGGCTGTAAGGTGCCGATTTTATCATCTAGTTTAAGTGCGCGTGCGCCGCCGAGAGTCGCCAGGTAGAGGGATTTAAACGGGTTGAGTTTTTTGCCCTGTAACTGCATAACTTTATAGGCCTCGTTGAGGGTTTGCAGCATCGAAAAGCTGGTGCCTGCGCCTACGTCAGTACCGAGTCCTACTTTAATATTGTGTTGCTCTGCTTTGGCCAGATCAAACAATCCGCTGCCTAAAAATAGATTGGACGTCGGGCAAAAGGCGAGGGCAGAGTCGCTTTCGGCCAGGCGTTTACATTCGTCATCACACAGGTGTACGCCATGGGCAAAGACAGAACGCTCGCCTAATAAGTTAAAATGGTCATATACATCTAAGTAGCCGCTTTGATTAGGAAACAGCGCTTTAACCCATTCTATTTCTTGTCTGTTTTCGCTCAAATGAGTATGCATATACAGCTGCGGATACTCGGTCAGCAGTTTACCGGCTAATGTGAGCTGTTGATCGCTGCTGGTGGGCGCAAACCGGGGAGTCACGGCGTAGTGCAGCCGACCTTTGCCATGCCAGCGTTCGATCAGCCTTTTGCTGTCGTGATAGCTACTTTCTGCTGTGTCGGTGAGTGTCTCTGGTGCATTACGGTCCATCATGACTTTACCGGCGATCATCCGCAGGTTACGGCTTTCTGCCGCCTCAAAAAAAGCATCGACTGATTGCGGGTGCACCGTGCCAAATACCAATGCTGTGGTGGTGCCGTTGCGCAGTAGTTCGTTTAAAAAGATCTCTGCGACGTTACCCGCGTAGTCTTTATCCGCAAATTTGTCTTCTTCAGGAAAGGTGTAGTTATTCAGCCAGTCGAGTAGTTGTTCACCGTAAGAGGCGATCATGCCAGTTTGCGGGTAGTGAATATGCGTATCGACAAAGCCTGGTGTGATCAGTGCGTTTTTGTAAACAGTGATGTGTGTATCACCGGCCAAAGTAGCGAGTAAGGTTTCAGCGGGGCCTACTGCTTTGATGAGTCCGTTTTCTACGATGAGCAGGCCGTCCTCAAAGTATTGATAGCTGGTATCTATGCCGACCCTTGCCGGATCATCAAGCGTATGAATGATGGCGGCACGGTATGCGTGAGCACGAGGCTGAAAGAGAGAGTCTGAAGAAGTTTTTATCATCGGTTGTGTGCCAGGGATGCTGTGCGTTGGGGCAGGATGCTGGTTATATTTTTGTCGGGTGTAGGGCTTTTCGTTTTATTGCCGGTGGCGGTTGTCTGGTAATGGGCAATAAGCTCGGCAGCTATGGAGACAGCAATTTCGCCGGGGAGTTTGCCGCAGACCCCGGCCAGACCTACCGGGCAATGTAACTGTCTAATACTGTTTTCATCAAAGCCTTTGTGGCGCAGGCGATGTTCGAATTTACGCCGTTTGGTGTTTGATCCGATCATGCCGAGGTAACGGTAGTCATCGCGTTTCAGAAGCGCTTCTATCAATGCCAGGTCCAGCTGGTGGTTATGAGTCATTACTAAGCAGTAGCTGAAAGCGGGCAGGTCAGGTACTTCATCTACGGGTTCTTCAGATACACAATGGGTGACATTAGGCGGCAACACGGCGGGAAATTGTTCAGCGCGGTTATCTATCCAGGTGACTTGGCAGGGAAGGTTGCCCAACAAAGGGACTAACGCTTTAGCCACATGCCCTGCACCAAAGAGCGCAATATGTAATGCAGGCGGGTTGATGGGTTCAAATAACAGTTGGATTGTGCCGCCACAGCATTGTCCAAGGCTGGCGCCTAATGCGTAGCTCTCAAGCTCCGCACTGCTGCAGTGTGCTGCTAATCGCTGGCGGGCTTGTTTGATTACCTTGTGTTCGAGATGGCCACCTCCGATGGTTTCGTATGTATCTTCTGCGGTGACAATCATCTTAGTACCCGCATCACGGGGTGTTGATCCGCGGTTTGCAACGACGGTAATCAGAATCGCCGCTGTGCCTTCGTTGTTGAGGCGATTAAGCGTATTCAGCCAGTTCATGACTCCTGCTCCGCCGCCATTTGTTGACGTAATGCTGTTACGCCCATGAGGACTTTTTCTGGTGTCGCAGGGGCATCTATCGGCGGATGAATTCGATAACCCGATAAGCTGGATACCGCATCTTTAATTGCCGACCATACTGAAATACTCAGCATAAAGGGTGGCTCGCCGACGGCTTTAGAATGAAATACGGTATCTTCTGGGTTTTTACGGTTCTCGATTAGCTTAACCCGAAAATCCAGAGGGGTATCCGCAATCGCTGGAATTTTGTAGCTGGCAGGGCCATTGGTCATAAGCTTGCCTTGCTCGTTCCATACCAGCTCTTCGCTGGTTAACCAGCCCATGCCCTGAATAAAGCCGCCTTCAACTTGTCCAATATCGATGGAAGGGTTCAGCGACGCACCTACATCATGGAGAATATCGGTGCGCAATACTTTATATTCGCCGGTCAATGTATCAATAACGACTTCTGAGCAGGCTGCGCCGTATGCAAAATAGTAGAAAGGATGGCCGCTGGCTTTGTCACGATCATAAAAAATTTTAGGCGTTTTATAAAAACCGCTGCTAGAGAGTGAAACTTGCGCAAAGTAAGCAAGTTGCACCAAATCATTAAAGCTGATGAGCTGCTCGCCTGCTTGAATCAGATTGTTATTGAATCTGATCTCGGTAATATCCACGCCAAAATGTGCGGCGGCAAAGTCGCTGAGACGTTTTTTGAGGATGCGAGCTGCGGCCTGTGCTGCTTTGCCGTTCAGGTCTGCTCCAGAAGAGGCGGCTGTTGGGGATGTATTGGGTACTTTCCCGGTATTAGTTGCGGTGATCTGGATACGTTCCAAATCGACCTGAAATTCCTCGGCTACTATCTGTGCCACCTTAGTGTTGAGTCCCTGGCCCATCTCTGTGCCGCCATGATTCAGGTGAATACTGCCATCGGTGTAGATGTGAATAAGCGCCCCGGCTTGATTCAGAAAGGTAGCGGTAAAGGATATGCCGAATTTAACCGGCGTGAGTGCAATCCCTTTTTTTAGGATGTAACTGGATTGGTTAAACTGCTTAATTGCCGTGCGACGTTCGGCGTAACGGGAACTTTGTTCCAGGTCGCTTATTATTTCGTCCAGTAAATTCTCTTCTACCGTTTGCTGATAGTGAGTGATATTGCGTTCGGTTTTGCCGTAAAAGTTACGCTTACGAATCTCCAGCGGGTCTTTATCTAAATGTCGGGCGATATGATCCATCACATTTTCAATCGCTAGCATGCCCTGCGGACCACCAAAACCCCGAAAGGCAGTATTGGAGGCAAGGTTGGTTTTGCAACGATGGCCGGTAATGAGTGCATCGCTTAAGTAATACGCATTATCAGAGTGGAACATGGCCCGATCGACGATGGAACCCGACAGGTCTGCTGAATAGCCGCAGTTACCAGCCAGTTGCATATCCATGCCTTGTAGCCTGCCCGTATCATCAAAACCGACATCATATTTAATATAAAAAGGGTGGCGTTTGCCGGTCATCATCATATCGTCAATACGTGGCAGACGCATTTTTACGGGTTGTCCTGTGATGTTTGCCACCACAGCCGCCATACACGCAGGGCCTGCTGCTTGAGTTTCTTTGCCACCAAAGCCGCCGCCCATGCGGCGCATATCAACAACAACCTTACTCATGGGCAGGTCGAGTACGCTGGCGACCAGTTTTTGTATTTCGCTCGGGTGCTGTGTAGAGCAGTACACCAGCATGCCACCGTCTTCCGTTGGCATCACGGAAGAGACTTGTGTCTCGAGGTAAAAATGCTCTTGCCCGCCAATATGCAGTTCGCCTTGTAAGCGATGCCTGGCGTTTTGCAGCGCTTTCTCCGCATCGCCGCGTTTGTGCTGGTGGCTTTCTTGAACAAATTGTTTGTTGTCGAGCGCCTGTTTTACATCCAGTACAGCGGGTAGCGGTGAATATTCGATAATGGCAGCATTGGCCGCTTGCCTTGCAATATTGAGTGAGTTGGCCGCAACCGCAAGTATCGGCTGGCCCAGATATTCGACAACGCCATCTGCCAGCAAGGGGTCTCCGGCAAACACGGCGCCTATATCCAGTTTTCCGGGTACATCTTTAGCGGTAATGACACAGACAACGCCGGGAATCTCGTCACAGGGGGAGGTGTCTATTTTTACAATAGTGGCATGTGCCTGTTCGCTGAGGCGTGCATATAAATGTAGCTGGTTAGGATATTCTAAACGATCATCTACATATAGAGCTTCGCCGCTGACATGCTTTGCCGCACTTTCATGTGGAATCTTCTTACCTACACCGTTTTTCAAATCCTGTGTAAGTTGCTGTTCCAACTCTGCCCTGGATTTAACGGGGGGAGGAGACGCTTGCTTAGACATAATCCGTCACCCTGATTGGTATATGGGTCAGCGTATGGGTTGGGTTACGGTTTGCAGTGTTGTTTGGCTTAAGGGCTGATTGTGACTCTATCCAGCATTTTAGCAGTATATTCTGTGCTGCCTGCATGCGGTAATCCGCACTGGCGCGAAAGTCGGACAGGGGGGTAAAGTCTTGTTGTAAGGCATCCATTGCCTGATGAATCGTCGTTTCTGCCCATGCCTGATTGAGTAAGGCTTGTTCGCAATGGCTGGCGCGCTTAGGGATGGCCGCCATGCCACCAAACGCAATAATGGCGCTGCTAACCCGGCCATGGTTTATCTTGATATGGATAGCAGCGCACACAGCCGAGATATCATCGTCGAGTCGCTTCGATAGCTTATAAACACGATAGATAGAGTCGTGCGGTTTACGTGGAAGAATAATCTTTTCGATATATTCACCTTGCGCCAGTTGCGTTTTTCGATAATCAACAAAGAACTCATCAATCGGCAGAAAGCGCCTTACTCCGGCTATACGTAACTGCAACATAGCGCCTGCGGCGATGAGTGCAGGAGGTGCATCTCCAATCGGAGAGGCATTGGCGATATTTCCTCCGAGCGTGCCTTGGTTGCGAATTTGCAGTGAAGCAAAACGTTTTAATAAATGACCAAAGTCCGGATATTCTTCAGCAATCACCGAATGGCATTGGCTGAGGGGAACGGCAGCGCCGATCTCGATATGGGATGCAGTGAGGTTTATCTGTTTGAGTGTGGCGATTCCTCCCAGATAGATGAGTGTAGTAAACGATTGATATTTTTGGGTTATGTCCAGCACTAAGTCAGTGCCACCGGCCAGAAGCTGAGCGGCAGGATGTTGCTGTAATAATTCATCCAGTTCTTGCAGTGTGGTCGGTGAAAAGGCTGTTTTTAATGTGTGCGTGGCGCTGTGTTGCGCGTTGCTGATTGCATGGCATTGGACAGGCCGGATGCTATTCAGAGTGTCTATTGTCTGCTGCCGTTGTTGGTCAAATTTGTCTGCGTGATGGTGGTTGCCGATCTCTTTTGCTGCATTCATTATGGGCTGGTAACCCGTGCAGCGGCATAGGTTGCCGGCTAGCGCTTCTAAAACTTCGGCTTTGTTGAATTCAACACAGGGGTTGTTTTGCAGAGCGTGTTTTTGCAAGGCATTTTTTTGCGAGGCATTTTTTTGATAGGCAAACAGTGACATGACTATGCCCGGTGTGCAAAAACCGCATTGTGAGCCGTGATGGTCAACCATCGCCTGTTGTACGCCATGTAGCTGATCAGCCTCTTTTAAATCTTCAACGGTCAGTAATTGTTTGCCATGCAGGGCAGGCAGCAGCGTCAGGCAACTGTTAATTGAGCGATAGGCTAGCTGGCCATTTTCCACTTCTGCTAATACGACGGTACAGGCTCCACAGTCGCCGGATGCACAGCCTTCTTTGGTACCTATGCGATCCTGTACATTGCGTAAGTAGTTGAGCACAGTCGTATTGGGGTCGATCGTGCTAATAGATTGCCGTTCATTGTTGAGTAGAAAATGGATCATTAACGGCTCCTCTTTGCGGCTTTATCAGACAATATCAGACACCTAAGTCTGTTTAAGCATATTATCTTTCTGATTTTTTGGTCAAGTAATTGTGCTTTTGAGTGTCTTTATGATGAGCAGCCGTTAGTGGTTTTTATTTATACCGTTATCTTACATAAAAGTTTTGGTTTGGCTTCTCTCAACCATTAAGACGATTCTGAAACCATCTCTTGTATGCAGGTGGCGACCTGTTTTATTGCGTTCTCATTCTTTTCTGATGGCTTATCAGTAAAGTTAAGACGCATACAGTTGCGGTATTTGCCGGAGGCAGAAAATAACACGCCTGGTGCTATGCTGACTCCTCGCTTCATGGTGCGCTGGTTAAGCTCTACGGTGTCGATATCTGCAGGCAGCTCGACCCACAGCAGGAAGCCGCCTTGGGGATAGCTGATTTTTGTGCCCTTGGGGAAGTACTTTTCAACCCAGCCTATCATCACATCTCTGCTCTGATGATATTTTGCCCGCATTTTACGGATATGACGTTCGTAGCCGCCTTGGGCGATAAACTCGGCTATGCCGTGTTGAGGTAGAGTGGGTGTGCTTGCAGTGACCACATATTTCATGTGCATTACCTGATTAACATAGCGACCGGGGGCAACCCATCCGATCCGCAGGCCAGGTGCGAGTGTTTTTGAAAATGACGAGCATAGCAAGACGCGTCCTTCTGTATCAAAAGACTTGATAGAGGGAGGGCGGGGTGATGTATAGGAAAGATCGCCGTAGATGTCATCTTCTATAATAGGAATGTCGTAACGGGCGGTGAGTTCTAATAAACGCTGTTTGTGCTCAACCGGCATGGTATACCCCAGCGGGTTGTTACAGGTAGGAGTGATCAGTATTGCTTTGACCGGCCATTGCTCCATTGCCAGTTCCAGGGCTTCGATACTAATTCCGGTTTCAGGGTGGGTGGGTATCTCCAGGGCTTTTAGCCCGAGTGCTTTAATAGCCTGCAAGGAGCCATAGAAGCTAGGCGAATCCACAGCGACCACATCGTCTTGTTGAGTGACAGCGCGTAAACTGGCTGACAGTGCTTCCTGGCATCCTGCAGTGGTAATAATATCGTCTGGGTGCAGGCGACAGCCAGAGTCCACCATCAAGCGTGCTATTTGTAAACGCAGGCAATCCGCACCTCTGAGGTCTTCATACGAGAGTATGCTGCCACCGCCGTGCTTGTTTAAATCTGACATGATACGCATTAATGGTTTTAATGTGGGCGCTTCAAGGTCTGGAATGGCGCGGCTGAGCTGCACAATATCTGCCGTTGTACTGGCGCATAGCAGGTTTAACACCTCTTCCCATTGAGACACTTCTATCGGTGTTTGTGTTGGACGGGACAGGTCGGGCAGCTGCTGAGGAGCTTTTTGTCGGTTTTTGACATAAAAACCCGATTTGGGGCGTGATTCAACCCAACCTTGATCTTCCAGTAAACGGTACGCTTCCTGAGCGGTAGATATACTAACTTCATGCGTTAGGCTTAACGCCCGAATCGAAGGTAGTTTCTCTCCGGCTTGATAAAAAGATTGCTCTATACGTTCTTCAATGGCGTGCGCTACTTTTTCATAAAGTTTCATTTTCTTGCCTTCTTTATCGTTTTATAACGACGCGCTGACTCGGTTATACCTGCATGACAGATGTGTTGGAAAATCACCCATACAGTTATCTGTGCTGGTTATCTGTATTTGTCTAAAATAATTGAAGCTGAATCTGTAATGAATTCAGTTTACGGCATACGATATTTATCATCAACTTCAGGAGGGTAAAGTGATGATTATCATTGAAATTTTTAGAAGAATTTTGCAGAGGTTTCGAAAGTTGCAGCAGCGTCAGCGTTCACGCCGTCAACTGGCTGCACTGGATAGTCGCGCTTTGAAGGATATTGGGCTCAGTCCTGAAGATGCTTTGTCAGAAGCACAGAGGCCGTTTTGGCGTGGATAGTAGTGAACAGAAAACCGCTGTCATTTAGTGGGAACCCTTTTGCTACGCTATGACTCCGGCTGAGGTATTTAGCAGTGCTCTAGTAATGTCCGGGGGATCATTTTATTTATATAATGCTTAAGGCTAAAGATGGCTTTTCCGGCGCGTATAACAGGTGACCTTTTTTAAAAATCTGTCTATGCTGTTGTTATTAGGTGTTATTAGGTGTTATTAGGTGTTATTAGATCATCCTACCAGACTTCATACTCTAAAAATAACAGAAAGGAGTTCACCGATGCTGGAATCATTTCGTCACATTCGTTTACAGGAGATAGCTGATGTAAAGCATCTTCTTTCCCCGGAGCAACTCCAGGCTCCTATCGGTTTAACCAGTCCGTCTACCGATATAATGACAGATTTTGAGAAAGTAGAGCCGGTCAAAGTTTCTCAGGAAGTTCAGGTTGATGAAGCGCTTGAGTGGATGAAAAACCAGCATGTAAGGCTGTTGTTTGCCACCGATAAAAATAATGCTCTCACCGGGGTGATTACTGCACGCGATATTATGGGGAGCCGAGTGATGTCTTATATGCAGACACACGGTATTCCTCGTGAGTATGTGCTGGTGAAACATGTCATGGTAGCAAAAGAGCAATTACAGGCGCTTACCTTCGAGCAGTTACAGCATTCAAAAATAGGTGATGTCATGCTGACCCTTAAAGATTCAGGAGAACAGCATATATTAGTCATTGATGAAGGTTTAGCGGGGGTGAAACGGATTCGCGGTATTATCTCAGCAAGTGATGTGTCCAGAAAGCTGAAAATAGGCTTTGATATCATGTATGAGGCTAAGTCTTTTGCAGAGATTGAGCGGGTTGTAACGCATGGCGGCGGAATTTAATTCTCCAGTATATTGCTATCATTTACGTTTAATTTATACTCGCGAAAGTGCTAGGCGTTAACGCTGTTTGCTAGTAGATTTATAAGGTTGCAGTTTAGCCCGTAAAGGATATCTGGTACGGGCATTTACCATGAAAATTTTAGAAAGTTAATTGTGAGGTGATATAAGTAGTGAAACATCCAGAAAATTTATCTCCTGAAAATTGGAATAAAATCAAAGCGTTTTCCGACAATAAAGAGACTCCTTTTATTGTTGTAGATTTGAATACAGTGCGTGAAAAGTATGTTGAACTTAAACAAGGCTTTGATTATGCACGCATCTATTACGCGGTAAAGGCAAACCCGGCTAAAGAAGTGCTTAGCTTGCTGGCGGACTTAGGTTCAAATTTTGATATTGCTTCAATTTATGAATTAGATAAAGTTCTGGAGTGCAATGTTTCAGCTGATCGCTGCAGCTTTGGTAATACCATTAAAAAACGTAAAGATATAGCTTATTTTTATGAGAAAGGCGTGCGTCTTTTTTCTACAGATTCAGAAGCTGACTTGCGCAACATTGCAGAATTTGCTCCGGGTTCGCGTATCTATGTTCGCATCTTAACAGAAGGCTCTGAAGGTGCTGACTGGCCTTTATCACGTAAATTTGGCTGTAGTCCTGAAATGGCTATTGAATTAGCGGCGTTGGCTAAAGAGTTGGGTTTAGATCCTTATGGTATATCCTTCCATGTGGGTTCTCAGCAGCGTGAAATTGATGCCTGGGATGGCGCTATTGCTAAAGTAAAAGTTGTTTTTGAGCGGTTGTTCAGTGAACATGGCATCGCTTTAAAAATGATTAACATGGGCGGCGGTTTTCCCGCCCAGTATATTCAGAAAACAAACGATTTCAGCACGTATGTTGAAGAAATAACGCGCTACCTCACAGAAGATTTTCCGGATCTGGTCCCCGAGGTTATTTTGGAGCCAGGCCGTTCTTTATTAGGTGATTCCGGCGTTATCGTATCTGAAATAGTACTTATTTCCAGAAAATCACAAACAGCTATGGAGCGATGGGTCTATACGGATGTTGGTAAGTTTAACGGTCTGATAGAAACCCTGGATGAGTGTATTAAATACCCGCTTTATACGGAATGTGAGGGTGAAGAGGAAGCTGTGGTGCTGGCGGGGCCGACATGTGACAGCATGGATATCATGTACGAAAATCATAAATACGAATTGCCGCTTTCTTTGGAAATAGGTGATCGGTTGTATTGGATGGCCACAGGAGCGTATACCAGTAGTTATTGTTCAGTCGAGTTTAACGGGTTTCCGCCGTTAAAAACTTACTTTATCTAAAAGTATTAGCCATTAGTTTTTAATAAAAAAACGGCCGAAAGAAAATGTCTTTTAGCCGTTTTTTTTTGTCTTATCTTCAGACCTGCGTTTAAATCCTGCCTAAAGACTGCTCATGTGTATGATGGGTGTTATAATTTGCCCTGAAAATAAATCATATTCATCAGATCTGTTGTACATGATTAATACTAAGAATAAATAAAAATGAGCGATCGATGAGTGTAGGTATGTCCGGAAGTATAAATGCCCCCCTGAATAGGATAGGTGTTATGCGAGGGTGCTTTGACATAACTCAGGATCAGTTCAGTATCACGCAATGTGAATCTGACCTCTTTCTTGGTTGTGCACCAATCCTGTGGGGTAAAACGACGTTTTTAACGGCGATGATACACACCGCCGATCTGTCACTTTGGCAGGCAGCGCTGGCACAGTGGCAATCCGAAGGCCGCTTTCCTGAGCTATTAGTCTTACGGATAATGGATAATCAGGGGCGTTTTCAAAAAGTATCTGTTTTATTGGATAGCGTTCTTAATAGCAGCGGGCCATTGCCTGTGGCTGAACAGCAACTCTGTTTGCAATTTCTTGTTACCGGCATACCTGAAAAGTCCAAAGCCATTAGTGAGGATAGCGGTTACAGGCCTTCAGATTATAGGGATAAAGAATCTGTCATTGCGGCGCTTGAGAAGGAGCATCAGCGAGCAAATTATTATCTCGATATGGCCGGTGTCATTTTGGTTACACTGGATCAGGGTGGAAACATAACGTTATTGAATCGTTTTGCGTGTGAATTGTTGAAAACAAACCAACAGGATGCGCTTGGCCTCAACTGGTTCGAGAACTTTCTTCCTGAAAGTGGTAGGCATATTGCAGAATCAGCGTTTAGTCGTTTGATGGACAGCCGTTATTATCCTAACCAACAAGTAGAAAAGCCGGTTGTAACCCGTGGCGGTGAGGAGCGACTGATTCTTTGGTATAACCGTGTGCTTGAAGATCCCAACGGGCAGCGTATCGGGGTTTTGTCGTCGGGTACTGATATCACAGAGCAACGATTATCCGAACAAACGCTACAGATGGAAAAGCAGCGGTTACGGACGTTGATTGACTCGATTCCCGATCTTATTTACTTCAAGAGCAGCGACTCTGTTTTTATTGGATGTAATAAAGCCTTTGAGGCATTTAGTAATAAGTCAGAAGCTGCGTTAGTAGGAAAAACTGATAGTGAGTTGTTTGATGCGGTAACTGCTAATACTTTCCACTACTTTGATAAACAGATGCTGCAAAGTCAGGCACCCTTGCGCCATGATGAATGGGTGACTTATCCTGATGGGCGCCGGGTGCTATTGGATACGTTACGCATACCTCTTTATATTCCCGATATTGATCAGGTAGGTGTGCTGGGTGTCAGTCGTGATATTACGGAACATGCATTGATGAGTAGTCAGTTGTCTCTCGTTAATGCCATGGTTGACCACAGTTTGGACTCGTTAATCTGTAGCTCTCCCGATGAGGATTTCCGGATTATTTATGCAAATGCTGCGGCCCTTAAGCATTTTGGTATTTCGACTGCGGAACTTTACCAAACTCATATTTATGACTGGGATCCCGACTTCCCTAAAAGCCGCTTAAAGCGTCGCTGGAAGACTATTCAGAACAATACAGTCACTCTGGAAACAAAACACCGGCTTCGCAGTGGTGAGGAAGTGCCTATTGAGGTGTCTTCGAGCCATTTTTCATACCACGATAAAAATTATATGATCACTGTTTTTAAAGATATTCGTGATCGTCTTGGTTATGAAGAAGCAGTGAAAATAGCAGAGCACCGTTCACGTTTATTATTAGAGCATAGTAATGAAGGTATTTTCGGCTTGGATAGCAACGGAATTACTACTTTTATTAACCCTGCCGCTGCGATGATGCTTGGTTATGATCCTGATGAACTGATCGGAAAAGATAGCCTTGGATTGATACACCACTCGCATGCAGATGGTACTCCTATTTCTAAAGAGGAGTGCTATATGCTGATGTCAATCAGTAAGGGAAAGAGTTACCGGATAGAAACTGACGTGTTGTGGCGTAAAAATAGTCAGCCATTTCCGGTTGAATACTGGAGTTCGCCTATCTACCTGAATGAAGAAATTGTCGGGTCGGTGGTTACTTTTCATGATATCTCGCATCGCAAGCAGGTAGAGGAGCAGATCAGATACCTGGCATTTCATGATTCATTGACGGGTTTACCGAATCGTCGCCTTTTTCTTGACCGTTTTGAGCATGATATGTTGCAAGGGCGCAGGTCTGGTCAGACTTCAGCGCTGCTTATGATGGATCTGGATCATTTTAAAGAGATTAATGACACGCTCGGTCATCCAGCCGGAGATCAGTTATTGATTGAAGTCGCTCGCAGGATTAAAAAAGTGCTGCGTTCCTGCGATACCTTTGCCCGTTTCGGCGGAGATGAATTTACCGTTTTACAAAGTAATATTCATGACCCGTCAGATATCGCTGCTTTGGCGGAAAAAGTGATTGGATGTTTCGATTACTTTTTTGATGTGGCGGGTAATAAACTTAAGACCAATACCAGCATAGGGATTGTTATTTGTGATGCCGATGTCTCTGTTGATGATCTGATCTCGCGTGCTGATGTTGCTTTGTACCGAGCCAAAGAGCAGGGCCGGGGGCGCTATGTTTTTTATCAGTCAGAGATGACAGAGCGTGTTCAAAAGGAAGCCGAATTGGCGCATATGCTTAGCAGTGCTCGGTTTTTGCAACAGCTTTACATGGTCTATCAGCCACAGTTTGATTGTGAAAGTGGTTTGTTAGTTGGATTTGAAGCGCTGCTGCGTTGGGCACATCCTGAGCAGGGAATTATCTCTCCTTTAACCTTTATTCCTGTCGCTGAGAAGCGCGGGATGATTGATGATATTGGCATCTGGGTAGCACAGCACGTGTGCATCGAAGTCAGTCAATGGCTGGAAGCTGGACTGGATTTCGGAACGGTATCGTTTAACCTTTCCCCTGTACAATTACGTAGTGAAAAAGGTATTGCACGTCTTTTATCCTTGCTCAAGGATTCAGGTATTCCTCTGCATCATTTTGAGGTCGAAATTACTGAATCCGCATGTATGGATGCGTCAGAAAAGACGATTGAATTGCTAGAGAATTATGTTAAACATGGCTTACGCATCGCCATTGATGATTTCGGTACGGGCTACTCTTCATTAGTTACCCTGCGAAAACTCAGTGCCTGTCGGTTAAAAATTGACCGAAGTTTTATTCGTGACATGTTACATGATGTAAACGATGAAATGATTGTAAAAGCAACGATTGCTCTGGCGCAGTCCTTGGGATTGGAAGTTGTTGCGGAAGGTGTGGAGTCACAAGAGCAAATGGCGGCACTAAAAGATCAAGGGTGTAATATTGTGCAGGGCTATTTTTTGGGCTCTCCTATGACGCGTCAAGACACTGTTATATTTTTACAAATCCTCTGCAGTAAATATAAATCTCAATATAAAACATAAGCTTAAATGAGTTGCTCGAAAGTTTTTAGCCTACAATGTCGAGCATTCTGGCTTTGAACTTCGCATTGCGTGCAGCAGCGAGCGCTTCACACGCATGAATGTCTACCCCTTCTAAACCATCGATAGCTGTGGCGGTAACGTCCGGTATCGATTGCGCTGCATCCTCTATAAATGAAAGTACGGCAGGAAAACTATGTGGCAAGCCAGGCACGCAATGCTGTTTATAGAGATGTTCGTTTTGTGCATTGAGTGAAATTGAGATTGCATCAATACAGGTGGCGAGCAATGGAATGACATTTTTCTTATGAAATAAGTTAGCTAACCCGTCAGTGTTTAAGCGTGTTTTGCCGTTGTTTGCTTTTATAGCACTTGCTATTTCAATTAATGCATTGAGGCGTAGGGTGGGCTCTCCGTACCCGCAAAAAACGACTTCTTCATATTGAGCAGGGTCTCCAATAAGGTCGATTATTTTTTGCACATCAGGGCGCTCAGACAACGTAAGGTTGTAATCATGAACGTCCTTACTGCCATTATGTTTAGGGCAAAAACGGCAGGCAAGGGTGCAGCGGTCAGTTAAGTTGACGTATAAACGATTGTCGATAGTATAAACAAGCGTATCGGCTTCAGCGTGACATTCACGTTTCGCGGGGTTGGGTCTGGATATCACCTGAGTAGCTCCTTTGTTGCGATACGCTTATTTTAGTCTTGCGTCAATCAAGCGTAATTGACAGGTATCAATAACTCCGATTATTGAGGAGTACTGATCAGGATAAACATGGCTGTATTACAGTTGATAAAGTTTTGTCTTTTATCTTGAAATTGTGCGCAGGAGTGTAATAGGGAAGTGACGAAATGTGGGAAAGAGTGCGTAGTGAATAGTGATAGTATGCGACAGGAATACTTGCCGAATATTCTTGGTATAAAAAAAGCCGCTGAAGTCAGCGGCCTTATTAAGCGAATACAGCTGAGCTGTATTAAAGGTTACGTGTAGTAGCTCAGACTTGATCTGACAGTTACCCGTTCTCAAACGATGCCTGTCAGTTTAGATTTGAGCTAAGTTTTTCTCAGCCCAAATCGATTTACCATCATGCAATGTATCCATCGGTGTTCTACCGCAACACATTTT
>NZ_JBFIIH010000096.1:0-16749 GCF_041601355.1 Neptunomonas sp. | reverse complement strand
TCTTGATGAGTCGTTAGTTAACGATCAATCCTCTGAGCAGCAGGGTCGTAAGCAGCGGGAAATGTTTACTGATAAAGGTTATGAGTCAGTCTCTGAGCAAAATGCTGAGATGCCGGAAAAAAGCAGTGTCGGATTATCTTTGGTAGATTATTATGCATAAGCGATAGTCGTTCTATCTATATGTTATATTTAAACTGTTCGTTTGATTAACGTGTTAATGGCTAGAATAAGCAGGGGGTAGGATGGCAGAGGAGAAAGCAGCTGAAGGGGCGGTTGAAGGCGGTAAGTCGAATAAGAAGCTCATTATATTTGCAGTGATCGGGGCCTTATTAATCGCGGCAATAAGTGCGGGAACTGCTTATTTTTTATTGGGGCCTTCATCTGATAATGCTGCAGCTGAAGCGGAGCCGGTCCGTAAAGAAGCGATTTACTCAAAAGTGCGTACATTAGGAGGGAAGCCTTCATTTGTGGCAACGTTAAAGTCTACTGATGGAAGACGCCATTACCTCCGAACTTTTGTAGAAGCTAAAAGCAGAGAGCAGGATGTGGTTGATGCGTTAACGCTGCATATGCCATTAGTGGTGTCGCGTCTGAATGAGCTATTTAGTTCCCAGTCTTTTGAGGACTTGCAATCTATCGAGGGTAAAGAGAAGTTGCGCCAGGATTCTACCCGATTGGTTCAGGATTTTTTACAAGAAAAAATTGGTAAACCGGGCATCGAGAAAATTTTATTTACTGATTTTGTAATGCAGTAGAGTCGGGAGACTGAAGCTTAATGTCGGTTAAAGATCTTTTATCTCAAGAAGAAATTGACGCGTTGCTGCATGGTGTTGACGATGGAGATGTTGACACGGCGGAAGAGCCTGAAGAATATGAACGCGGTGAAGTTCGTCCTTACGACCTGGCCAGCCATGAGCGTATTGTGCGTGGCAGGATGCCAACGCTTGAGATGATCAATGAGCGCTTCGCGCGCTTCACTCGTACCAGTTTGTTTAATTTATTAAGAAAAACAATAGATGTCACCGTGGGTGGTGTGCAAGTCATGAAATATGGTGACTACATCCATACGCTGTATGTCCCGACCAGTATGAATTTAGTGAAAGTTCCTCCGTTGAGAGGGACCGCTTTGTTTATTATGGATGCCAAGCTTGTGTTCAAGTTGGTGGATAATTTTTTTGGTGGCGATGGGCGTCATGCTAAAATTGAAGGGCGCGACTTTACCCCAACGGAGACTCGCTTGGTGTATAAAACACTGGATCTGTTTTTTGCCGATCTGGTGGAAGCATGGAAGCCCGTCATGGAACTGTCGTTTCAGCGGGTAGGTCATGAAATGAATCCCGCCATGGCAAATGCCGTCAGCCCATCAGAAGTCGTGGTTGTCAGCACTTTTCAGGTGGATCTTGAGGGAGGTACTGGTGAGTTTCATATCACCATGCCGTACTCAATGCTGGAACCGATACGCGATCTGTTGATATCAGGTTTTCAGCGATCTGAAAATGAAAAAGATGATCGATGGATGAAAGCCCTGAGAAGGGATATTGTGCTGGCTCCTCTGAATATCAGCTTGCGCGTTGCTGAGCGAGAGCTTACCCTGCGTCAGGTCTTGGCGCTTCAGCCGGGTGACATCATTCCTATTGAGATACCTGAAAACTTAACGCTGAGAGCCAACTCGGTGCCTGTCTTCAGTTGTAAAATGGGAACATCGCGTGGCAATCTTGCTGTTAAAATCGTAGACCAAGTCGCTAAGCATGAATAATGCATAAACTGCCAGAGTTTTCTGTATGAGTAATGAAAAAGATAATACTGAGGTAGACGCCGATCAGCAGGCAATGGCTGATGAGTGGGCTTCTGCTTTAGAGGAACAAACAGGGCAAGCTGCCTCTGTTGATTTTGATGAGTTGAAAGACGATTCAGCACCGATATCTGATCCGAAATTGGATGTGATTCTTGATATTCCGGTGACTTTGTCGATGGAGGTAGGAAATACTGATATTTCCATCAGAAGCTTATTACAGCTAAGTCAGGGATCGGTTGTGGAGTTGGACCGGGTTGCTGGAGAGCCACTGGATGTGATGGTTAATGGTACCTTGATTGCGCATGGCGAGGTTGTGGTCGTTAATGATCGCTATGGTATTCGGTTGACGGATGTTATTAGTCCTCAAGAGCGTATAAAGCATCTTCGCTAATGAAAAATTACTTATGTGGCTATTACGTGTTTGCCGGGCTCGCGCTGTTTTCCAGTACGCTTATTGCAGCTGAAGAGTTGGCTGGAGAAGCAACCAAGGAGGCGGCCAGGGAAGCAGTTAAAGATACCGCGGCACCGACTGGTCAGGATGTTTTGACATCTCAGGCAATTATGCAGATGTTGCTTGGGTTGGCATTGGTTGTCGTCGTTATTTTAGTGCTCGCCTGGGCTTTACGTCGGGTATCCAATTTACATCAGTCTCATCAGAAGATGAAAGTAGTCTCTTCCTTGTCCTTGGGGACTCGCGAACGGGCAGTGCTGATCGAGGTGGGGGATCGGCAATTGCTGCTTGGGGTGGCTGCCGGGCATGTTTCTTTATTAGAGTCTTTTCCTGAAAAAGTAATATCGACAGCGCCCAAAAGCGAATTTGCAAAGACACTCAAAGACAGTATCAAAGAAAGTATTGATGCAGGAGCCCCTGAATGAGGGGTGTCTTACTGATATTATTGTTCCTGTTTTCGGGTGTTGCCCTAGCGGCTGATGTCGGCATCCCGGCTTTTAACCTGACAACCGATGAAGCGGGCGCTCAAACCTACAGTGTGACGATTCAGATTCTCGCATTGATGACCATGCTGACATTCCTGCCAGCGATGATCATGATGATGACGTCGTTTACGCGAATAATTATAGTATTTGCTATATTGCGTCAGGCATTAGGCTTGCAGTCAACACCCTCCAATCAGGTGATGGTTGGGCTGGCATTATTTCTGACATTTTTTATTATGACGCCCGTGCTTGAAGAGGTTAATCAGGTGGCGGTGCAGCCCTATCTGAATGAAGAACTTACTACTCTTGAGGCAGTTGAAGCCGCAGGCCTGCCTTTTCATCGTTTTATGATGCATCAGACCAGAGAAAATGATCTGAATTTATTTCTGCGTCTTGCGCAATCACCGCCTGTAGAGTCGTCCGAGGAAGTGCCTTTTACTGTTCTGGTGCCTGCTTTCGTCACCAGTGAGTTAAAAACTGCATTCCAGATAGGCTTTATGCTTTTTATTCCTTTTCTGGTGATTGATTTGGTGGTTGCCAGTGTATTGATGGCGATGGGTATGATGATGCTTTCGCCGGTTATTATTTCATTGCCATTTAAGATTATGCTATTCGTTCTGGTGGATGGTTGGGCTATGATTATAGGAACGCTGGCGGCCAGTTTCGGAATCTAGGAGTTCTGCATGACACCTCAACTATTACTGGATGTATTCGGCGAGGCAATATGGCTGATTATTACCCTGGTGTTGGTGATTGTTGTGCCAAGTTTGCTGGTAGGGTTATTGATAGCAATTTTTCAGGCAGCCACTCAGATCAATGAGCAAACATTGAGTTTTTTGCCGCGCTTAATGGTGATCTTGCTGATTATTCTGGCCATGGGGCCATGGATGATTACCAAGCTCATGGATCAGTTTAATAAAATTTTTGAAAGTATACCGATGATGATCGGGTAGCTTATGCTGGATATAAGTCTGCTGCAGATTGAGAATTGGGTTTCCGCGTTCTTATTTCCTTTTTTCCGTATAGCGTCATTTTTAATGGCGATGCCAATGATTGGTACTCAGTTGGTGCCTGCCCGTATCCGTATGGGTCTGGCCATGGGTATCACTGCCATTCTGGTTCCGGTACTGCCTGCACCTCCTGCTGCTGATGGTTTAACGTTGCACACCTATATTTTGATTGCGCAGCAGATTCTGATTGGTGCAGCGCTTGGGTTTGCGTTGCATATTATGTTTGAGATTTTTGCAGTGGGTGGGCAGTTAATTGCAAACCAGATGGGGTTGGGTTTTGCGTCTATGACGGACCCGGTTAACGGCGTCTCTGTTGTTGTGTTGGGGCAGTTCTATCTGATGTTGACAATGTTACTGTTTCTTGCAATGAATGGGCATTTAGTCATGTTAAATGTGATTACTCAGAGTTTTGATATTATTCCGGTGACAGTGATTAACTTTACGGCCATCAAGTTTATGGATATTGCGTTGGCCGGTACCTGGATGTTTAGTGGCGCGTTGTTGATGGCGTTGCCGGCAGTCACCTCATTGTTGGTGATTAATCTGTCTTTTGGCATCATGACCAAGGCGGCACCTCAGTTGAATATTTTTGCTATTGGCTTTCCTTTTACCATGGTGATGGGTTTGCTGATTACCTGGATTAGCCTGTCTGGTTTTTTGGGGCAATTTGAGTTAATTGCTGATCATGCCTTAGGTGTGATCGCGCAATTGATAGAGGTGTCTGATGGCTGAAGAAACGGGACAGGAAAAAACAGAAGACCCCACACCCAAGCGCCTTCGCGAAGCTCGCGAGAAAGGCGATATCCCCCGTTCTAAAGAACTTAATGCCACGGCTTTGTTGTTGGCCGCTGCCGGAGCGATGCTGCTTTTTGGCACCAGTGCTGCGCAACGAACGGCGGCTATGATGGCCGCGAATTTTGATCTCAGAAGAGAAGAGTTGTTTGATAGCCGTTTAATGTTAATTCATTTTGGTGCTTCAGTTCAGGAGATGATCTGGGCGGTGTTGGGGTTTATGGTGATGGTGGCTCTGGCTGCGTTGATTGGGCCGATGGCGTTAGGCGGTCTTAACTTCAGCGCAGACTCCATTCAGCCAAAGATGAGTCGCCTTAATCCTTTAGCCGGCCTTAAACGTATGTTTTCATTGAAAGCTTTGGTTGAGTTGGCTAAAGCGTTCGCGAAATTTGTATTGGTAGCTGCTTTTGCTATTACTGTGCTGACTATTCTCACGCCAGAGCTCTTTGCATTAGGCGGGCAGGATGTACGGGTAGCGATAGCTCACGCTGTTGAGCTGGTAGGTTGGTCTTTTCTGGTGATCAGCAGTAGTTTGATCCTTATCTCCCTGGTTGATATCCCTTTTCAGTTACATGATTATTCTGAAAAATTGAAAATGACGCTGCAGGAAGTTAAAGATGAAATGAAAAACACGGAAGGAAAGCCTGAGGTTAAGGGGCGGATTCGCCAGATGCAGCGTGAGATAGCGCAACGGCAAATGATGACAGAAGTACCGACAGCCGATGTCGTGATTACGAATCCAACACACTATGCCATCGCTTTGAGGTATGTTTCAGGTGATCGTGATGCGCCTATCGTTGTGGCTAAGGGCGCTGATTTTGTTGCGTTGAAAATTCGTGAAATAGCTAAGGAACATGATGTTCCGGTTTTATCTACCCCGCCTCTGGCCCGGGCCTTGTATTACAGCACAGAGATAGATCAGGAAGTGCCTTCTGCGCTTTACAAGGCCGTTGCTCAAGTGTTGGCTTATGTTTTTCAGCTTAAGCGTTTTAAGGCGAATCAATCGGAGAAACCGGTTCCTTTGCGTGATAGAGATATTAATATCCCTCAGGATTACCAGCACGAGTGAATCGCGGCTCGGAAATTGCATATATAAACGCTAAGCATGCTATTTATTTGGATATAAGTTGTTATTCCGCCAAATAAATGGCGTTATTTTTTTTGTGCTGTTTTTTTGACGCGAGATCGTATTGGATAAGGCTGTCTTTCTTAGTAGTGCACGAGGTTTAAGCCAGGGCAACCTTGGCGTGCCGTTCTTGTTGCTGATTATTTTGGCGATGGTGACATTGCCCGTTCCTACCTTCCTGCTCGATGTACTTTTTACCTTTAATATTGCCCTATCGATCGTCGTTCTTCTCGTCGGTGTTTATGCTTTGCGGCCGCTGGATTTTGCCGTTTTTCCTACTATTCTGCTGGTCGCGACGCTGATGCGTTTGGCGTTGAATGTTGCTTCGACACGTGTTGTTCTGCTCTATGGGCATGAGGGTGGTGATGCGGCAGGAAAAGTAATTGAAGCGTTTGGATCGGTTGTTATTGGTGGCAACTATGTCGTTGGTATCGTGGTGTTTCTGATATTGGTGATTATTAATTTTGTGGTGGTTACCAAGGGTGCGGGGCGTATTTCTGAGGTGAGTGCCCGATTTACTCTGGATGCTATGCCCGGTAAGCAAATGGCGATTGATGCCGATCTTAATGCGGGTCTGATCAATCAGGAAGAGGCTAAGATCAGGCGCCAGGATGTTACGCAAGAAGCTGACTTTTATGGTTCTATGGATGGTGCTTCTAAGTTTGTACGAGGCGATGCTGTTGCCGGAATATTGATTTTGGTAATCAATATCCTGGGTGGGTTGATGATTGGCATGATTCAGCATGACCTATCTTTTGAGGTGGCTGCTGAATATTATGCATTGTTGACTATCGGCGATGGACTGGTTGCCCAGATCCCTTCCTTGCTGTTGTCTACAGCTGCCGCCATTATGGTGACACGTCAAAATAGTGCTCAGGACATGGGTAAGCAGATTATCGGCCAGCTGTTTGCCTCGCCTAAGGCACTGATTGTGGCCGCTGCTATTCTGGGGATTATGGGGAGTGTGCCGGGAATGCCGCATGTGGCTTTCTTGTCTCTTGCCGCTATCGCGGGAGGGAGTGCCTGGTGGATGATTAAAACTAAAGCGCAGGCCGATGCGCTGGCGAGCGAAGAGGAAAAGCAGTCCAGGCCCGCAGTGGATTCAGAATTAGTCGCGGAGCATAAAGAGTTAGACTGGGCAGACGTTATGCCGGTTGACATGATAGGGCTGGAAGTCGGCTACCGATTGATTCCGATGGTGGATAAGTTGCAGGGCGGTCAGTTACTCAACAGAATAAAAGGTGTGAGAAAAAAACTTTCTCAGGACTTGGGCTTTTTAGTTCCGTCTGTTCATATAAGGGATAATCTTGACTTAATGCCGGGAGCTTACCGGATTACTTTAATGGGTGTTATTGTAGGTGAAGCCGAAATATATCCTGATCGGGATTTGGCAATTAACCCCGGACAAGTTTTTGGTACATTGAAGGGTGTTGATGTGAAAGACCCTGCTTTTGGTCTGGATGCAACCTGGATCGAGTTAGGGCTGCGTGAGCAGGCCCAGACGCTGGGTTATACGGTAGTGGATGCCAGTACAGTGGTCGCGACGCATTTAAACCAGATATTGCAGAGTCATGCACATGAACTGCTGGGGCATGAGGAGGTGCAGCAGTTGTTAGATATGCTGGCTAAAAGCTCTCCTAAGCTGGTTGAGGACCTGGTTCCTGCTAAACTGTCGATCAGTAGTCTATTGAAGGTATTGCAAAACCTGCTGATGGAACAAGTGCCACTGAAAGACTTCAGAAGTATTGCTGAAGCTTTGTCTGAAGCGGTAGCCCGGACACAAGATCCTGTTGCGTTAACAGCTGCGGTTCGCGTGGCAATATCGCGATTGATAGTCCAGACTATCAACGGCTCTGATTTGGAGATTCCTGTGATTACTATGGATCCGCAATTAGAGCAGTTGCTGTTGAATTCAGTGCAGCAGAGTCAGCAAGCAGGAGAAAGTGGCATGGTGCTTGAGCCGGGTATGGCTGAGCGTTTGCAAAGTTCATTGGTTGATGCAGCGCAAAAGCAGGAGATGATGGGGCAGCCTTCGATTTTATTAGTCGCTGCACCTGTCAGGCCACTTATGTCGAAATTTGTTCGCTACAGCGAACAGTTGATTCATGTGCTGTCTTATCAGGAAATTCCTGAAAATAAAAAAATTACCATCGTGGCAACAGTAGGCGGCCAGAATGCATAAGTTGGCGATGATAATTGCTCATCATAGGTGGGTTATCTATGAAAGTTAAACGTATATTTGCCCCCGACATGCGTCAGGCTATGCGTCGGGCACGAGAAGAAATTGGTCCTGATGCTGTGATTGTTTCAAACCACCGGGTCGCAGGTGGGGTTGAGGTTGTGGCGGCGCATGAGCATGAGTTTGAAGCCGCTCAGGCAGAATTTAAACGTGAATATGAAAAGAAAAAACGTAAGGAAGATCAGGTACGTGTCCTTACCGCAGATCGGACCCGGCAGGCGTTGGACGATGAGCTGAAACAAGCCAGGATGCGTATCGCCGAAGCGAGTGAGCAGGCGGAAAAAGAAACTCCCTACCATGCGGAAGGTAAGCGTAACCTGCAAATCGAGCAGGATGATGAAGATGATCTACAATCAATACTGGCATCATTAAAAACCCGTCAGGAAGCAAGAAAGGCTGACTTTCTTGATGATGAAGATCCGTTAGCAGCGGCGGAAAATAAACAAGATGTTTCGTCGCAGGACCACTTAGCTATCGAGAGCATGCAGCAGGAAATCCAGCAGCTGAAGGCTTTACTTGAGCAACAGATGCAGACTCCTTCCCGAAAAATCTGGGTAGAAGAAGCGCCGCAACGAAAGCAGGCAGCTCCTGTAGGTGTAGAGGGAAAGTTGATTAAACGATTCGAAAGAATGGGCCTGAATGATACCTTGATTGCTCAGTTGATCCGGGGTCTTGAAAGCGATCTGGATATCGCCAAAGCATGGCGAATTACCTTATCTAAATTAACTGATGCTGTTCCGGTTATGAGTGAAGATTATATCGATCGCGGCGGCATGATTGCTTTTGTTGGCCCGACGGGTGTTGGTAAAACGACTTCAATTGGTAAGTTGGCAGCGCGCTATGTGCTTCGCCATGGTAGTGCAGGCCTGGCGTTAGTGACGACTGATACCTATCGTATTGCCGCACACGAACAATTAAAAACATTCGGGCGGATACTGGATGTGCCGGTACGCGTAGTTGATGAAAATAATACATTGGATGACGTGTTGTTGTCGTTGCGTGGTAAGCGCCTGGTACTAATAGATACGGCTGGAATGAGTCAGCATGAGGGCCCAAGTGGGGCTCAAAAAGAGATGTTAAGCGGCGTTTCAGTAAGGTTGAAAAAACTACTGGTGCTTTCGTGTTCAAGCCAGCGGCAAGTGCTTGAGGATGCCTACGATAATTATCAGAGTATTGGTTTGAATGGTTGTGTTCTCAGTAAGCTGGATGAATCCGGAAGTTTGGGTGAGGCCTTGGCTTTGGTGGTAGAGAAAGCTCTGCCGATTGCTTATGTTACTGACGGGCAAAAAGTGCCTGATGATATTGAAGTTGCGCAACGGAACGATCTTGTGAGCCGTGCAGTGATTACTGCACAAAAAACACTGGAAAGAGAGCGTACACGTGCGTTGTCGGCAACAGGAGGAACATCTGCACTTTCGTCGGCTGGATAAGGGCAGAGCATAAACAATGAAGAAGCAGCACTCAGTTAAAGTGATAGCGGTCACCGGTGGAAAAGGCGGCGTTGGTAAAACCAATGTGTCAGTTAACCTATCTATAGCGTTGGGCGAAATGGGGCAGCGGACTGTGCTGATGGATGCCGATCTTGGTTTGGCTAACGTAGATGTTATGTTGGGCTTGCGTCCGAAAAAGAATATTAGTGATGTTCTTTCCGGTGAATGTAATCTAACCGATGTGATGCTGGATGTGACAGAAAATGTGCGCATTGTTCCTGCCTGCTCCGGCACACAGGAAATGACATCGTTAAGTGCGCATGAGCATGCAGAATTGGTCTATGCTTTTAATGAGGTTGCCGAAGAGATCGATGTTCTGGTAATTGATACGGCCGCCGGTATTTCTGAATCGGTGATCAGCTTTGTGCGTGCGGCGCAAGAGGTGCTGGTGGTGGTATGCGATGAACCTACCTCTATTACCGATGCGTATGCGCTTATCAAGCTATTAAATCGTGATTATCGGATGACTCGTTTCAGGGTGTTGGCAAATATGGTTGAAACAGATACAGAAGGAAGGAATATGTTTAACAAACTTTCGACTGTTACTGATCGCTTCTTGGATGTAACGCTTCAATACGTCGGCTCAATCCCTTATGATGAGCATGTTCGGAAGTCGGTGCGTCGCCAAACTCCTGTTTTAAAAGCTTTTTCTAAATGCAAGGCGGCACTTGCTTACCGGCAGCTTGCAAAAAAAGTAGATGACTGGCCAGTCCAGGATGCTCCGCGAGGGCATCTCGAGTTCTTCGTTGAACGGCTGGTTCAGGGTGTTTAATTCCGGGTCTGGAAAGGGGCTCCATGTATAACCCGCTAAATATTACGTCAAGTCACGATTTGATTGAACAGTATGCACCGCTGGTAAAGCGTATCGCCTATCATTTAATGGGGCGCTTGCCCGCCAGTGTTATTGTCGATGATCTCATACAGTCCGGCATGATCGGCTTACTTGAGGCAGCGAAGAAGTATGATGCTTCTAAGGGTGCCAGTTTTGAAACGTATGCCGGAATTCGTATTCGGGGGTCAATCATTGATGAAGTGCGCCGTGGTGATTGGACCCCGCGCTCTGTTCATCGTAATGGTCGCCGTATTACACAAGCTATTCAGACTATTGAAGCTGCACTGGGGCGCGATGCCACCGATGGCGAAATAGCAGCAGAAATGGATATCAGTGTGGCGGATTATCATGATCTGCTTAAAGACTCACACGAAAGTCGCCTCTTTAGCTTTGAAGAGATGACCAATGATAGTGATGATCGACCGGGAGAGCAGTTGGCTGGAGTTGAGCCAAGTCCGGTAGCTCATACGGAAAAAGACGCCTTTAAGCTGGCGCTGGCGAGTGCTATCGAGTCGCTGCCTGAGCGGGAAAAACTAGTGCTGGCACTATACTATGATGAAGAATTGAATCTTAAAGAAATCGGTGAGGTGTTGGGTGTTAGCGAATCAAGGGTTAGTCAAATTCATAGTCAGGCAGCTCACCGGCTTCGTGGTCGGCTGAGAGATTGGCAATAAAACTCTCGAAAAAAATGCTCGAATTCTCCATTTTCTGAAAAAATGGTCTAAATTCAAATCAGGTTAATCGTTAAATCAGATCCATTCTATTAATGTTTCTGGATGGGGGATATCGTCTTGAAAAAAGACATCAAAATTCTTGTAGTTGATGACTTTTCAACAATGAGACGAATTATAAAAAATCTGCTTCGTGACCTGGGTTTCACCAATGTTGTAGAAGCCGATGATGGTAAAACAGCAATGCCAATTTTGCAGCAGGGTGAGGTTCAGTTTCTGGTTACTGATTGGAATATGCCGGGTATGACAGGTATTGACTTGGTTCGCGCTGTTCGTGCTGACCCTAAGATGGCGGGTATGCCTATCTTGATGGTGACAGCAGAAGCTAAGCGGGAACAGATTATTGCTGCTGCCCAGGCTGGCGTTAACGGTTATGTTATAAAGCCTTTTACTGCGGCTGTCCTGAAAGGAAAAATAGATAAAATATTTGACCGCATCGGAAGCTAATCTGTTTAAGGAAGAAAATTATTATGTCTGAAGCAGGTTGTTCTCAGGGGCTGGATGGCTTTGAAGCGTTATTGCAGGCTAAAGCGAATGAGCTGGTGTCTGTGCTGGATAGCGGCGATATAAATAGTGGCTTAAGCATTATTAACGAGCTCCAGCAAGTGAAGCATCTGGCTTTTTATAATGAAGTCGGCTATCTGACCCGCGGTTTACATGAGGCAATTAAATCTTTTTCTGATGGTGCGAATGTCCATACTGAGCCAGGCAGCGGGGAGGGTGATTCCATTCTTGGGATGGCCGATGCCTCACAACGCTTAAGCTATGTTATTGAGCTGACAGAGAAGACTTCTCACGACACTATGGATCGTGTTGATAAGTCATTAGCGCTGGTGGATAAGCTGGATCGACAGAACGGGCGTTTTGTGGATCTGCTTTCTTTGGTCGGACAGCTTGAGTCTGAGTTTGAAGGATTACATGGTGTCTATGATCGGACGAATCAGCTTTCTGAAGAGTCAAAAATAGCAGTAAAAGATTTACGACACGAGTTAACTGAAATACTGGTTTCTCAAAGCTATCAGGATATTACCGGGCAACTTATCCGACGTGTAATAACACTGGTAACTCAGGTTGAGGGTAGCCTGGTTCAATTAATGGATATGGCTGCTAAGGTTGAACGAATCAGTGGCCTGAACGCCGCGCAATCTAAAATTGAGGCTAAAGAGAAAGCGAAAAAAGATCCGACCGAAGCAGAAGGGCCGCAACTGGCTGGAAAAAATAACCCGGGTGTGGCTACTGATCAAGATGATGTTGATGATTTGCTTTCCAGTCTGGGTTTTTGAATAGGAGCTTCCAATGAGCTTGGATGTTGACCACGAGATTCTCGAAGATTTTCTTGTTGAGGCAGGAGAAATACTGGAGCAACTATCTGAGCAGCTAGTTGACTTGGAAAAGTGCCCTGAGGATAAAGACCTTCTTAATTCAATCTTTCGCGGATTTCATACGGTTAAAGGTGGCGCTGGTTTTTTGCAGTTGGACGCAATGGTGGAATGTTGTCATAACGCTGAGAACTTGTTTGACCTGCTTCGTAATGGCAGTGTTAAGGTTAGCCCTGAGCTCATGGACGTCGTATTACAGTCGCTGGATGCTGTCAATGTCATGTTTGGCAATGTGCATGCTGGTGAAGAACCTGAACCGGCCTCCCCGGCATTATTGCGTAGCCTTGCTGATTTCGCGGCGGGGAAAGCGAGTACATCTGTTAGCGCAGCGCAAAGCGAGTCTGTTGAGTTGCTTGCAGAAGAAAAAAATTCTGTGCATGTCTCTGCAAATGAAGAGTTTGATTTATTACTGGATGATGTGCTGCCGGAGTTTGCGGGTAATTTGCCATCAGCAGGTGATGATTTAATCACTGAAGATGAATTTGAAGCCTTGCTTAATGATCTGCATGGAGAGCATGGTGCGCCGGGAGGGGGTGTAAAATCTGATGTGACAGAGAGCGCATTGTCTTCTGATAATGATCTGATTTCTGAGGACGAGTTTGAAAACCTGTTGGATGAGTTACAGTCTCATGGTCAGGGTGCTTTTGTCAGTACTGATCGCCCTACAGCCTCTTCTGTTGCCACTCCTGCTGTGCCGGCTCCTGTGGAGCTTAAGCTTGCTTCGGCCGCTGAAGCGCAAGCTATCACTGAGGCAGCTCCGGTCAGTACTGCGCAAACACCACAATCAGTACAGGCCAGTAAACCGGTGGCGGCTGAGAGCAATGTTCGTGTTGATACGCGTTTATTGGATAAAATCATGAATATGGTAGGTGAGCTGGTGCTGGTGCGTAACAGGCTGGTTCGCTTGGGTAGTGCCCGTGAAGATGAAGAGATGGCCAAAGCGCTTGGCATCCTGGATATGGTAACCGCCGATTTGCAAATGTCTGTCATGAAAACCCGTATGCAGCCGGTTAAAAAGGTTTTCGGTCGTTTTCCCCGGTTGATTCGGGATTTGTCCCGAAATTTACAAAAAGAGATCCGTCTTGAATTACACGGCGAAGAAACGGATCTGGACAAGAATTTAGTAGAGGCTCTGGCTGATCCGCTTATCCACTTAGTCCGGAATTCAGTAGATCACGGTATAGAGTCGCCCGAAATCCGTGAAGGCTCAGGGAAGTCGCGAGAAGGCCGGGTGTTGCTCTCTGCGGAACAGGAAGGTGATCATATTCTGTTGATCATACAAGATGATGGTGCCGGCATGGATCCGGAAAAATTACGCAGCCTTGCCGTTAGCCGTGGGATGCTTGAGCAGGAGGCCGCTAACCGTCTCTCTGAGCAGGAGTGTTTTAATTTGATCTTTCAGGCGGGTTTCTCGACTAAGACTGAAGTTTCTGATGTCTCAGGTCGTGGCGTAGGTATGGATGTGGTTAAAACCAAAATTACGCAGCTCAATGGTACGCTACATATTGATTCTGTGTTGGGCCAGGGAACGCGTATCGCAATCCAGGTGCCGTTAACCCTGGCAATTATGCCGACCTTAATGATCATGCTTGAAGGTCAGGCGTTTGCATTACCTTTGGTAAACGTAAATGAGATTTTCAATCTTGATCTGACAAAAACAAATATTGTAGATGGGCAGCAGGTTATTATCGTTCGGGATCAGGCGTTACCTTTGTTTCATTTGAAACGTTGGTTGGTGGCAGGTCAGGAAAATGCCGAATTACCTGCACAGGGTCATGTTGTTGTTCTTACTGTAGGTACGTTACGGGTTGGCTTTGTCGTAGATCAGTTAGTGGGTCAGGAAGAGGTGGTTATTAAACCATTGGGCACTATTTTGCATGGTACCCCGGGCTTGTCTGGCGCTACGATTACAGGGGATGGACGCATTGCGCTTATCATTGATATTCCAAATCTACTGAAACGTTACGCGTCTTAGTGTGTTTCTGCCTGTGCAGGGGTTCTCATGCCGGTAAAAGTGTTAATCGTTGATGACTCCAGCTTTTTCAGACAACGCATAAATGATTTTCTGTCAAGCGATAAGCGACTGGAAGTGATCGGCACAGCCTCTAATGGCCGTGAAGCCGTAGAGCTGACTAAACAGTTGAAACCAGATGTTGTTACTATGGATGTGGAAATGCCATTGTTAAACGGCATTGATGCTGTACGCATCATTATGCGTGATAACCCAACCAATGTGTTGATGCTGTCATCCCTTACCCATGAAGGGGCACAGGTAACTTTACAGGCACTTGAGGCTGGCGCGGCAGATTATCTGACAAAAGATATCCGTTCCTGGGTTAATAAATCTGATTCGATGCAAAATGATTTAGTTGAGCGGATTGTCGCGCTTGGGAGAAGTAAGCATCGGCATGACCGGTCTGCGTTTGCAGTACAGCCTCTCAAAGCGGACCAGCCTTCAGTTGTTCGCTCTTCCGGGACGAGTGCAGCTCAGGCTAACAGTATTTCTCAAAAGCAACAAACCCCGGGAGCGAATCAGAGAAAAAGCACTCTTGCCAATACTAGCGCTAAACCTGCTGTTAGCGCTCGGTCTGCGTCTGGTAATGGTGCTTCAGAGTCGCTTTCTAAAAGACAAGGGGATAAAAAGGCTAGTTTTCCCGATAGCTGTAAGTTAGTCGTTATAGGCGCTTCAACAGGCGGTCCTGCGGCGTTACAAACGATTCTGACAGGCTTAACAGCATCGTTTCCATACCCTCTGCTGCTTGTGCAGCATATGCCAAAAACCTTTACCTCAGTGTTTGCTGCCCGGCTAAATCAGCAATGTAGTATTGAAGTCAAAGAAGCCGAAGATGGTGATAAGTTAAAGCCGGGGCGCGCATTATTAGTACCGGGAGGGCATCAGGTTATGATAGACAGCCGTCATGCTGACCGCGTTAGAATTTTACCAGGGGATGAGCGTATGACGTATCGCCCGAGTGTGGATGTGGCATTTGGCGCAGCGGCAAAAGTATTTGGTAATAAGGTGTTGGCCGTTATCTTGACGGGTATGGGAGCAGATGGTGCAGAGGGTGCTCGTTTACTTAAGCAGGCAGGAGCCGTTATGTGGGCTCAGAATGAAGCGAGTTGTACTATCTATGGAATGCCGCAAGCGATTGTAAAGGCAGGATTAGCTGACGATATTTTAGATCTGAATGATATAGGTCCATTTTTGATGAATCGCGGAAAGCTCTGAGGTAGTTGTTACTGAGTATTCGTGCAATAGGGATCTGATTGATAGCGTCATCAGTTTTTGTCGTTAATCTAGACGCAGTCATAACGGGAATAGGCTATGCAGGTTTGGGCAATTGCCAATCAAAAAGGTGGTGTTGGAAAAACGACGACTGTCGTTACATTGGCGGGATTATTAGCCGAAGTTGGATACAGTGTTTTGATGGTTGATCTTGATCCACATGGATCATTGACCAGTTATTTTCATTATGATCCGGATGAATTGGATCATAGTGTTTATGATCTGTTTGTAACGCAGAATGATGTGACGGCTAAACAGGTTAATTCACTTTTGTGCAAAACGTCTGTGGAGAAAATCCAGTTGATGCCAGCCTCTACGGCGATGGCTACATTAGAACGGCGTGCAATACAGCATCAGGGTTTGGGGTTGCAGGTAGCTAAAGCGTTACGCCATCTGCAAGGTCGTTATGATTATGTGCTTATCGATAGTCCGCCTGTATTAGGTGTGCTGATGGTGAATGCGCTTGCTGCTTGCAATCATCTGATAGTGCCTACGCAAACTGAGTTTCTTGCTTTAAAAGGGCTGGAGCGCATGATCAGGACGATCAGCATGATTAATCGAGCCAGGAAGAAAAAATTAAGTTATACGATTATCCCTACTTTTTATGATCGCCGTACGCAGGCTTCAGTGAGTTGCTTGCGAGAACTCAATAAGTGCTATCCTGATGAGCTTTCAAGTGCGGTGATACCCATTGATACTAAGTTCAGAAATGCCAGTATGAAGGGCGTGGTGCCTTCCTCACTGGATGCCGGAAGCCGTGGTGTGCATGCCTATGCGCGGTTGCTGCGCTCTTTGATAGAGCAAAAGAGGTGATCGGCTATGGGAAGTAAAAAGCCGTCCGGCGGCCAGCATCAGGTTGTTTTTGAGTATTTAGAAGCACTCTTAATGGATTCCTCTGAGGTTGACGAAAATGCTTTATCTTGCGAAAAAATCGAAGATGAAGATATTGTATTGATTGAAAAAGTACTTGATCGTAACGGCAGAACCCCAACACTGAAGCCAGAGCCAGAGCCAGAGCCAGAGCCAGAGCCAGAGCCAGAGCCAGAGCCAGAGCCAGAGCCAGAGCCAGAGCCAGAGCCAGAGCCAGAGCCAGAGCCAGAGCCAGAGCCAGAGCCAGAGCCAGAGCCAGAGCC
>NZ_JBFIIH010000095.1:0-16769 GCF_041601355.1 Neptunomonas sp. | reverse complement strand
TCGGTAATCGTGCCCAACGTGATGGTGAAGTTCTCACTGCCTTCGGCCAGTACGTCATCCAGGGTATCGATCGTGAAGTCGACACTGTTACTGCCGGCCGGGATGATCACTTGCGCCACGCCGGTGAAGTCGGTGCCGTCAATCGCGGTGCCGCTGTAGGTCAGCTCCACGGTAATCGGGCTGGTGACATCACTGGCTGGCTGATCGATGCTAACGGTATACGCCGTTGAGGTCTCACCTTCAACAATTGTTTGTGCGCCATTGATCGAGACGAGTGCGATGTCACCACTATCAACAATCGTGCTGTCGACGCTGCTGGCCGCACCATCGGCGGCGATGTTCTCGAAATTCGCATCGGTAATCGTGCCCAACGTGATGGTGAAGTTCTCACTGCCTTCGGCCAGTACGTCATCCAGGGTATCGATCGTGAAGTCGACACTGTTACTGCCGGCCGGGATGATCACTTGCGCCACACCGGTAAAGTCGGTGCCGTCTTCGGCTGTTCCACTGTAGGTCAGTTCTACGGTAATCGGGCTGGTGACATCACTGGCTGGCTGATCGACGGTCACGGTATAGGCCGTAGAGGTCTCACCTTCAACAATTGTTTGTGCGCCGTTGATCGAGACGAGTGCGGTCTCGGTGGTCGGTTCGGTCGTGCCCGGATTCGCATCATCAACGATGAAGCTCTCCACACTGTTGGCCGTAGCATCGGCGGCGATGTTCTCGAAGTTCGCATCGGTGATCGTACCGATCGTGATGGTGAAGTCTTCGCTGCCTTCGGCCAGGACGTCATCCAGGGTCTCGATGCTGAAGTCGACACTGTTGCTGCCAGCCGGAATGATGACGCTGGCCACGCCGGTAAAGTCGGTGCCGTCTTGCGCCACACCGCTGTAGGTCAGCTCCACGGTAATAGGGCTGGTGACATCCGCGGCCAACTGATCCACCGTGACGGTGTAGTTGGTCGAGGTCTCGCCTTCGGTAATGGTTTGTGCGCCGGTAATCGAGATCAGCGCGGTGTCTTCTGGACCTGCTGTTGGCTCATCGACAATCGTTGTGGTCACAGCATTTTCGGCGGGAGAGATGCGGAGATCTTCTAGCCCCCCCGTGCCTACACTTCCAATGGAAACAGTGAAGCTTTCATCACCTTCCGCCAGAGCGTCATCCAGGGTATCGATCGTAAAGGTCGCAGTCGTCTCACCGGCCAAAATGGTCACTGAGTTCACCGCAGTGTAGTCATTGCCATCGGCATCGGTCGTGGTGTAGTTGAACGTCACCAGCAGATCTTCTGTCGGTGCCTGGCTAATGTTGACGGTGTAATCCGTGGTGGTCTCGCCTTCGATCACAATACCCGGCCCAGTCATGCTGACGACGGCGGTATCAACGGTGTCGGCGACCGCCCGTTCAAATAACCCCGTTTCTCTTATAATCTCAGGCTGAGTCTGAGCTAAACCAATGGTTTCGTATCCTGCTTCAGGATCACCCTCAGCTGCTGTCCTTTCAATTAATTCAAAGGTACTACCTTCATTACCGCCAGGGCCTGCATCGCCTGTATTACCGGCCGCTGCTTCCTCAGCAATTAAGGTAGGATCCTGCCCTTCCAAAATAGCTTGTTGAATGGCTTCAACGGATGCGACATCATCACTTAAAACAGCTTCATCTACGGGGTAATCTTCAGCTGAGGTATAAGTTTCTGCCGAAACTAACCAACTTTGCCCACCTTCAAGGGCGATGGACTCACCGTTCGTCATAGAAATTTCAACTTGTGAATCTGCCGCAGTGCGAATAACTTCGTCTGCATACACTTCATCACCAAGCATCAGAATTCTCTGTGTACCATCCGCTTTTATTGCATATGCCTGTCCAACAATAAAGCTTACAGTTCCGACAACAGTAGCCATGCTATTTACCCCGTAGAATTTTTTACTTAGTTACAGACTATTTAACTGATATCCAGTCTGTTTTTGAATTGTACCGTGGTACAGGATAGTCGACAGATGTGAACTTTGCAGAATCAAAGGGTTAGATAGGTAGCAAAGCCAACATTCCTTGAGGGAGCAGATAAGCAGCATAATTATCCTGCAAAATATGTGGGACATCTTTTCTATTGACCCGTCTACTGACACATCCAGACAGGCAACTCTTGTTATGACACATCTCTATTCAGCTTTGGTCGTTTTGACTGGACGCATACCCCATGCTGTGTCTTATAAAATCCAGCGAATCCGCGCAGAAGCACCTCCTGTTTCTGCTTCTTAGTTCACCATATGGGATATTGAAATATACAATTTAGTTAAAATGATTAAAAACAAAGGCTTTATCAATAATATTTCCCAAAATTATCTTGACGACATCCCGCTCCATCACTAATATACGCGCCCACAGGTTGAGTCGTTCCTCGATAGCTCAGTTGGTAGAGCAGTAGACTGTTAATCTATTGGTCGCTGGTTCGAGTCCAGCTCGAGGAGCCAATCCTGTAATGTGTCGGAGCATAGCGCAGCCTGGTAGCGCATCTGGTTTGGGACCAGAGGGTCGCAGGTTCGAATCCTGCTGCTCCGACCACTTTCCCAAAGAACCTTATAGATTACTATAATGTTCACACGTCGGAGCATAGCGCAGCCTGGTAGCGCATCTGGTTTGGGACCAGAGGGTCGCAGGTTCGAATCCTGCTGCTCCGACCATTTACTCACCTCCAGCAATTCAATTATCCTTTTGCAAATTACCTCACACACTTTATCAACACCAGACTATTTTATTTGCATCGTCATCCCGCTTGCTCTTAAATAACGTTAAAGCTCTTTCTTCATAGGATGTGATTGGTGCGAGTATTACTTTTATTAAGATTCTTTTTACTCTTTAGCTTATCGCATCAGGCCATATCTGCTGAAAAAGTTACTTTGCAGTTACGCTGGCACCATCAAGCGCAATTTATTGGCTACTATACCGCTAAAACCAAAGGCTTTTATAATGAGGTGGGTCTTGATGTAACTATCAAAGCTGGCGGCCCCGGCATCGTCCCCTGGCAGGAAGTTGTCAACGGTCGCGCCGATTACGCTGTTGAGAACAGTAACGCACTCACCGCTTTTATGTATGGCGAACCAATAACAGCCCTGGCTGCCGTTTACCAATACTCCCCCAGCGCCTTTCTGACCAAACAGTCCTCCGGCATACAAAAACCGCAAGATCTTGCGGGGAAGAGAGTGATGATCTTCCCAGGCGGACAAGACCCTGAATTAATGCTACTCCTGCGGCAACAGGGCCTGGAAAATTACGACCTTGACCTCATCGCCACCAGCACCGACCTGAACGATCTTATCAATGACGAAGTTGATGCATTTAATGCTTATATGTCAAACGAACCCTATACACTTGAACAATTGGGCATCCCTTATTTTTTAATCAAACCTTCAGATTATGGTATTGATTTCTATAGCGATATTTTAATCTCGAACCAGCAAACAATTACTAAGAAGCAAGCGCAAACGGATCAATTCATCTCAGCCAGCCTAAAGGGCTGGGAATATGCACTCAGTCATCCAGAAGAGGCGATCACGCTCTTTAAAAAAGAATACCAGACCAATAAAAGCATGGGCCACTTACGCTTCGAAATGAACATGGCACATGAGCTTATCAAGCCAGAACTCATAGAAATTGGCCACATGAACCCAAAGCGCTGGCAGCACATGGTCGATATACTTGCCGATGCAAACATTATACGGACTAAGCGTAGCCTTAAAGACTTTCTCTACAAACACCAAGGCAGTATTGACTGGGATTTCTGGAAGCCTATCACCTACATGACAGCAGGCTTAATGGTTATATTAGCCAGTATATGCTTTTACCTTTTATCCCTTAACAGGAAACTTAAACGCGAGATATCCACGCGCCGGGCTGCAGAAAAGCAACTAACACACCTAGCCACACACGATTCACTTACAGGCCTAGCCAACCGCTCGGCACTCACTTCTCATTTGGATATGTTTGTTAAACTGGCCAAAAGAAATAACTTTACGCCCATTATTCTCTACATCGATCTTGATGGCTTTAAAGCGATAAACGATACGCTCGGCCATAGCGCGGGCGACCAAGCACTGATCCGTTTTGCCAAAAGGACTCAATCCCTATTAAGAGAGAGTGATATATTCGGGCGCTTAGGTGGAGATGAATTTCTGATTCTTCTGGAAAACAGCACCCGCGAAGGCTCACACCACCTGGCTCATAAGATTCTTAGAAATCTGGAAACGCCAATGAAATTCAAAAGCACTGACAACAAGATGAGCGCCAGCATAGGCATTGCTATATATAAGAACCATCAAGAGACTTTCGATCAATTTTTAACCAGAGCCGATAACGCCATGTATTATGTAAAGAACAACGGCAAAGCGGGCATTGGAATAGCCGCTCCATTCTCCCAAAACAACAAAAACAAAAACAAAACTTTCGTATAAGAAACTTTTGTATCCAGATCCACAAAAATCTGCAAAAATAGATCCACATAATCAGACGCCGAAAACAACTGACATCTCGTCAGCTCCATCCCTATATTTGATCCAAAATGGAGAGACCCATGCCTGGCCCACTGCTTCCTCAGCAAAGCGAAAATCCTAGTTTCAAAGTATCCAGCAATACCTCCAGTGAAACCATGGTAGAACCTTTACAACTGGGCAAGCGTGTGCGCGAAATCAGATTAAGCCAGAACCTGACCCTCGAAGAAGCGAGCAAATTAACCGGCCTGGCCCGCTCAACACTTTCAAAAATCGAGAACGAACAAATATCTCCCACCTTTAGCGCCGTCTCCAAACTCGTCAAAGGGCTCGGAATAGACATTCCGCAACTTTTTTCTCAACCTGCCCGCTCGGCTGGAACAGGGGGGCGAAGAGACATAACACGCTTGGGAGAAGGCAAGCCGCATCCCACCCCGACCTATGAACACGAACTACTCGCCAACCAACTTACCAACAAAAAAATGCTGCCCTACCGCACCACCGTGCGCGCCAGATCATTCGACGAATTTGGTGACTGGATACGACATGAAGGTGAAGAACTACTTTATGTTATTAGCGGTAATATTATTTTTTATTCCGAATTTTATGAGCCTGTCAGTTTAAATGAAGGCGACAGTGCCTATTACGACTGCGAAATGGGACACGCCGTCATCTCAACCAGCGAGGAGGACGCCATCATTCTCTGGGTAACCGCCTGACCTGGGAAGTTAAGATTCTAATGCCTCACTCTTGCCGTTCATAATACTTAATGCTAAATTATGGTCAACATTAAGAGAAGGGCTGACGTCCTCGCCAACCTGCCAACCTGGGCAAGGTGGATACCGATTTCGGTGATGTGGTCTATCGACAACCAATCAGGAGACCCGCCAAATAAATCCGTCAGCTCTTGATTAGCTAGTTCATCAGGAGTTCTCATGTTTGAAGCACACCAACCCACAGCCGACCTATCGTCTGATAGTGACTGCCATCAAAAAGCAGCCTTACCCATCGATCAACAAATTATTGACCAAATCATCTATAACAAAACTCATCACTGCTTTGTACGCGCCTGGAGCAGTCACGGAAAACAAATAAGCCGTCATGGAACTGTAAGTGCGACTCTGTTTCTCTATATCGAGTACAAAAATCATCACGACACTTCATGCTACCTTTGCAAAGAACTGACAGAGCAATCCTTATTGGATAATCAATTTTTGGTCATGCTGGCAGAATCAGTTTTATTAAAAGATATCTCCGCACCTAAAACCGATGCGTGGATCACACACATGCAGAATTAAAAACTGACCTGCGCACTAACACGAAACACTGCCAGAAAACTCTCATGACTTCCTGCCCATACATACACTATTTTTACTGTTATCCAACGCATTAACACTGCGGTCTGTACTAAATGCAACAAATATCTTATAATCTCTTATTAACATTCCATTCCGGTCGATCTAATCGACCTAGATTTATAACAGGTTCAATTAGATGTCATTAGACGACCAGCCCGCCTTTTCAGAACTGGGCTTGGCCGCTCCTTTGTTGCAAGTGCTTCAAGAGATCGGTTACGAAACACCTTCGCCCATTCAAGCTAAATGCATTCCCCACCTTCTTGAAGGAAAAGATTTGCTCGGCCAGGCACAAACAGGTACCGGTAAAACAGGTGCCTTTGCTCTGCCTATTATGTCGCGAATCGATATAAACACGAAGAATCCGCAGCTATTGGTTTTGGCTCCAACACGAGAATTGGCTATTCAGGTAGCCGAAGCTTTTCAGACTTATGCTCGTCACATGCCTAACTTCCACGTCTTGCCTATTTACGGCGGCCAGGCATACGATGTTCAATTACGCCAATTACGTCGCGGTGTACACGTTGTTGTAGGAACACCCGGACGCGTGATGGATCATATCCGTCGCGGTTCCCTGGTACTAGACAGCTTAAAAACACTCGTGCTGGACGAAGCAGATGAAATGCTCCGCATGGGCTTTATTGATGATGTTGACTGGATATTGAGTCATACACCACCGACGCGTCAAATTGCTTTATTTTCTGCCACAATGCCGCAAGCAATTCGCAAACTGGCACTACAGCATCTTAAAGATCCTATTGAAATTAAGATTGCCAGCAAAACGGCAACAGCCACAACAATCAAGCAGCATTACTGGCGCGTCAGCGGCGTGCATAAGTTAGACGCTCTGACTCGCATTCTTGAAATGCAGCAGTTTGATGCGATGTTGGTTTTTGTTCGTACAAAATCAGCTACAACTGAATTGGCTGAAAAATTATCAGCTCGCGGATACGCCTGCGAAGCACTTAACGGTGATATATCTCAGCAGGTTCGCGAACGCACCGTAGAGCGCCTGAAAAATGGCAAGCTGGATATTCTTATTGCAACTGATGTTGTTGCACGCGGCCTTGATGTTGAACGCATTAGCCACGTTCTTAACTACGACATCCCTTACGATACAGAATCATACGTCCACCGTATTGGTCGTACGGGCCGTGCAGGCCGTTCTGGTGAAGCGATTTTGTTCGTAGCTCCACGCGAACAACGTATGTTACGCATGATCGAACAAGCTACCCGTCAAAAAATCGAGCCGATGGAACTACCGTCTGCTGCTGATATTAACGTGAAACGCCTGGATCGCTTCAAACAACAGATCAGCGATACAATGGATAGTGAAGATCTTTCACAATATATTGATCTGCTGACTGAATACCAGCATGAGCATGACTCAGATCCGATCAATATCGCAGCCGCACTAGCCGCACTGCTTCAGGGCCAAACTCCTCTTCTTATCAGCGAGAAAGAGTTACGCGGACCGAAGGGTTTTGATGACAGGGACAGAGGCGCTAGCCGTGATAGCCGCAGCGAACGAGGAGAACGCAAACCTCGCAAACCTCGCGGTGAAAACTCTGATGTAGATATGCAGCGCTACTGCTTATCTGTTGGACAGGAACATGGCGTTAAGCCAGGCAATATTGTTGGCGCCATTGCAAATGAAGCCGATATTGAAAGCCGTTACATCGGACAGATAGAAATCAAGGACAAAGCTACTTTTGTCGATCTGCCGTCAGGCTTGCCAAAAGAAACACTTGCAGTACTGCAAAAAATTGTTGTTTGCGGACAACGCCTTAATCTTAAGGCAGTCGATGGGGCAGGAACCTCTGCTCGTGGTGCTCGTCCAGCCAACAGAGGGCCAAAGCCTTCTTCTGCGCCTCGTAAGCCACGCGCTAAAAAAGACTAAGTTTTACTTATAAAAAAAGGCGGACTATTCACAATAGTTCGCCTTTTTTATGTCAATCCAGCTGCTAATCACAACAAAAATTTATACTGTAGAATTCAGCTTTCAATACATACCAAACTAATAAACAACGCGTGTTACCCCGCCTCTATTTAATATGCGAACCTGTTCACCGGCCCTGAAGTAAGACCCATTTTCAACTTCCTGGACAATAGACAATATCTCATTATTTGATAAGCGCACGGTTATCTCTTGCCCTTGCTTACGAGTAACATTACCTTCGATAGCCTGTCCGGCCGCGCCACCAGCAACAGCCCCCAATACCGTAGCAATACTACTACCTTTACCGCCACCCAGAGTACTTCCTGCAATCCCACCAACGATGGCACCAGCACCTGTCCCGACTATACCGTCCTTACGTCCCTCAATAATCACCGGAGTCGCCGATAGAACAGTAGCATAGCGTACGGTTTGCACCTGACGCGCTTCACTATAAGTGTAAGTTTTACCCGTCAAACCAGGCGTCGAGCAACCAGATAAAACCAGCGCCATTGCCACAGTGACAGTACCTAAAAGCACACCACGCATATTTTTTTTAAATAAAGTCATTTAGTCGCCTCACTTATATTAAACTGAATTAATATTGTTTCGTTTACCTTGCCACTATCCCTTCAGACAATGGTGAATCAAAAAAATTCGTCTTTGCTTACACTCCTACGGGTGCTGCCCGTAAAGCCGGGCATACAATCCATCCTGCTCAATCAATTGGCTATGCCCACCCTCCTCTGCAACCTGGCCATCCTCAAAAACATACACATGATCGGCCTGCTTAACAGCACTAAGACGATGCGCAATAATTAACGTAGTTCTATGCATAAGAAAACTCTGCAACGCTTCATGTAGGTGACGTTCTGTCTCTGCATCCAGCGCTGATGTCGCCTCATCCAGAATAACCACTTTGGGGTCGGCTAATACCATGCGTGCTACCGCGAGCCTCTGCCTCTGCCCTCCTGATAAACGCACACCCTGTCGCCCGACTAATGCATCCAAGCCGTTTTCCAGCTCCCTGATAAACAGATCCAACTGTGCAATTTTTAAAGCGCCCCATATCGCCTCATCGCTAAACGCTTTCCCCATACAGAGGTTGCTGCGTATCGTACCGTTAAACAAAGCGGGATGCTGTAACACAGTTGCTACATTATCTCTGACAACATCCAGCCCGATCTGCTCAACCGGAATCCCATTAAAGCTGACCCGCCCTTTTTGAGGGATGTAGAGCCCCAGCAGCACTTGCACAAATGTAGATTTCCCACCACCACTGGCACCCACCAGTGCAATTTTCTGCCCTTTTTGTATATTCAGAGACAGGCCCTTTAATATCTCAGTACCATTACGATAAGAAAAATGAACATCGTCTACTTCAATACTGATACTTTCTGACGATGCAAACGGATTGTGTACGCGGGGATACTGCGGTTCCTGCTCTAATTCCAATATCCTGTTTAATCGCGTAAGCGCCGCTTTCGCCCCATAATATGCATACTGAATACCTAACACTTCCTGAACAGGACCCATCATAAACCACAGATAGCCAAATACAGCCATCATTTGGCCGATAGATAAATCCGAAAAAACTACCATTAACATAGAGACAGCTCTAAACAAATCAAAACCTACCATAAATACCAGAAAACTGAATCGACCTGCTGCTTCACTTTTCCATTCATAAGTACTCGATTCATTACGCACATGTCTGGCCGTATCAACAAGCTGATTCAGGTAATGCTGCTCTCTGTTACTCGCCCGAATCTGCTGAATCGCATCCAATGTTTCAGTCAGCGCCCCCTGAAACACTTCATATGATCTGTTTTCTCGTGTTTTAAGCTCCTTAACGCGCTTTCCAATCACTGTCGTAAAATAGATCACTACAGGATTAAGAAACATAATGAACAGCGCCAACAACCAATGCATCCATAGCAAAATAATGGCTGTTCCAATGATAGAAAGAGATGCGATTAATAAGCGACTCACTGAACTACCGATAAAACGATCAACGGTATCCAGGTCAGTAACGAAATGAGAACTCACAGCACCGCTACCCAAGGTTTCATACTCTGCCATTGAGATACAACCCAAACGATGCAGCATCATTTTTCTCATCCTGAAAATGATGTCCTTTGAAATGATCGTAAATTGCCGACCCTGCCATACGTTAAGTACCAGCGATATGGCACGCAGTACAACCGTAATCAGAAGTATCAATGAAATATAGAGCACTGGCCCATGCCACTGGGGTGAAAACAGAGGACTCAGTGTGTTGATGAGCAATCCGGGCTTCTCAAGCAGAACCTCATCAACCAGCAAAGGCATTAATAACGGCAGGGGCACCGAAGCAATGGTCGCCAGGATAGCAACCAGATTCGCCAGGACAAGCTCACGCTTGTGTTCCAGAGTAATTTTTAATATATAGTCCCAGCTAAATCGAAAAGGCTGCATATGACTCCATATTATTAATATACAAAAAAAGAGCAGCCTTTATACCATATAGCCCGACGCCTATCACCGCGACAGAAACAAAAACACCCGCTTTGGCGGGTGTTTTAAGCTCGGTGATTACGTCTTGCAAAAGAAACCGCCAGACGACTGTCTGTTATGGCTTTTTATGCAGTAGCACGCAACATAGCATACAACTGATCTTTCAGATGAAGACGCTTAACTTTCAGCTCTTCTTCTGTGCGTGTCGCTACTGGCTCAGCTTCTGTCTCCATACGCTCAACTTTTTTGGTTACATCATGATATTCATCGAACAATTTAGCGAAATGCGCATCATTCATTTTAAGGGTGTGAATCTGTTCGCGATACTCAGGTAGTTCGTGTACTAAATCGTGATGTTCAATGCTCATAGCGTGATTCCTTGGTGGGTTACATTATTGTTTTTTCTTCATATTCAGTATCACTCAAAAGAATTCAAGGTTCATTGATGCTCATCAACATAGCCACGCGAATAACCTGAATCAGTGAATGCAGAGCAGAATATCGTCGTACTTATGTGCAATTTTTTTACTTTTTACTCTCGACCTTCCACGTAACACAAGGTAGGTTATACACCCTGATAATAGTCCACTACAGAGCTCTGCAATTAATGGAAAGTCTGACACTTCAGCCCATATCTTCTGTTGCCGGTGAGGTACAGATCCCAGGCTCAAAAAGCCTGTCAAACCGAATTCTACTGCTGGCAGCATTGGCAAAAGGTCAAACAACGATAACCAACCTTCTCGACAGTGATGATGTTCGCCATATGCTGACAGCATTAACCGCATTAGGTGTTCAATATCAGCTGTCTGACGATCGTCGCCAGTGCATTGTCAACGGTCGGGGAGACACACTGGACAACACAGGTTCAGCTCTTTTTCTTGGTAATGCCGGCACCGCCATGCGACCTCTATGCGCCGCGCTTTGCCTGAGTCATGGCACATTTGAGCTAACGGGCGAACCACGCATGTATGAGCGCCCTATTGGTGACCTGGTCAATGCTTTACGAACACTGGGAGCTGACATCGACTATCTGGGCGCAGAGGGGTATCCACCTTTGCGTATCAAAGCCAATGGCCTAAGCGGCGGCGAAGTCAGTATTAAAGGGAATATTTCCAGCCAGTTCCTGACGGCTCTGTTAATGGCCGCCCCGATGGCCGACGACGACCTCACTATTCATGTTGATGGTGAACTCGTTTCTAAACCCTATATAGATATTACCTTACATACCATGTCACTATTTGGTGTTGAGGTTATTAACAACAATTATCAGTCTTTTGTTATTCGTTCCGGCCAACAATACCATTCACCCGGTGAGATTATGGTCGAGGGAGATGCATCCTCTGCTTCCTACTTCCTGGCCGCCGCGGCGATTGCCGGTGGCACAGTGCGCGTTTATGGCGTGGGAGCAGATAGCGTACAGGGCGACAAACGCTTTGCCGAAGTGCTCGAAGCAATGGGGGCTCATGTGACATATGGCCCGACTTACATTGAAGTCAGCAAAGGCGGCGAGTTAAAAGCCGTTGATATGGACTTAAACCATATCCCTGATGCCGCCATGACGATTGCCACTACGGCACTGTTTGCTAAAGGCACCACGGCTATCCGCAACATATATAACTGGCGCGTTAAGGAAACAGACCGACTGACAGCGATGGCCACCGAATTACGTAAAGTAGGCGCAACCGTTGTTGAAGGTGAGGACTTCATTGAAGTCACCCCTCCCGCTCAGCTCCAGCATGCTGCGATTGATACTTACGATGATCACCGCATGGCTATGTGTTTTTCACTCGTAGCGTTAAGTGATACACCGGTGACTATTAATGACCCGGGATGTACACGCAAAACATTCCCTGAGTACTTCGAACTGTTTAAAAGTATCTGCCAATAAAAACGAAAAGGCGTGTCACTTATTTTGACTGACACGCCTTTTAACAGATGCCTTACCACTCTCGCGCACCTCAGATTCCACACGTTTAAACTTATCCTGAATCTCCGTTTTATCACGTCTCCGCTAACGCTGATAATATCTCTAGGCGACTATCAACCACTGGTTCAGATAAAACCCACCAAAGATCAGCATCACAAAAAGCATCAAGGACAATAGCATTGGTTTAGCACCTGCATGTCTGATAGTACTCCAACGCGTTTGAACACCTAAAGCAGCCATCGCTATCGCTAAAGAGAACTGGCTAGTCAGTTGCAGCGTACTTAACAACGCCTCAGGTAACAGCAACACACTATTGATAGCTGACGCCGCCATAAAACCAAAAACAAACCAGGGGATGGCTATTCTCCTCCCCGGGGAGCGAGCAGAGTTGCTGTCACTGCGGCGGAGAAGAAACGCACTCAGGATAAAAATAAATGGCGCTAACATCATCACACGAATTAATTTTACAACTACAGCGTTTTGTAACGCCTCTCCTCCTACAGCTTCCCCTGCGGCCACAGCTTGCGCTACTTCATGCACTGTACTGCCGATGTAAATCCCAAAGGCTTGCTCGCTCATGCCAGAAAACTGATAGATAAATGGATAACTGAACATAGCCAGCGTGCCAAACAGCACCACACTGGCAACAGCAACTGTGACATGCTGTTGACGCGGCTTTAATACAGATTCAGTCGCAAGAATCGCCGCTGCTCCACAAATAGCACTACCGACCGACGTAAGAATCGCCAGCTCTTTATCTAATTTAAAGAAGCGTATACCGACATAAGTGCCTACACAAAAGACACTGCTAATCACCAGCATATCCAACACTAATGCTTGCCAACCGACGGAAATAATCTGCTGAAAGCTCAAACTGAATCCGAATAGAATAATCCCGCCACGCAACAGCTTTTGCTGACAAAAGCACATGAACGCAATCTCTCTACCCGCCGCCACACGTGTATTCAGGTGTCCAAAAAACATACCCAACATGATAGCCAGTGGCAGCGCACTTAAACCGAATTGCGCGATGGCTGGTACTTTTGCCAGCAAAATAGCCAGAATCGCAATCAAGGGTAAGGCTATCAATTGGGACATAAGAAACAATTCCGAATAAAGATCTGTTCTGCTAATGATCTACCTATACAAAAATTAAGTAAAATGGGATTATTAGATCTAATACATTAGAAAAACCGAACTATTTAAGATGAACGCATCTGTCAAGCAATTAAGAGTCTTTGAAGCCACCGCCAGACTCGGCCGGTTAACGGCCGCTGCCGATGAACAATCAATGAGCCAGTCAGCCGCCAGCCAATCACTCAGAGAGCTTGAATCAACATTAAATTGCCCGCTCTTCCAACGAGTAGGCCGCGAACTTATGATCACTGAAGCCGGCCGGGACATGCTGCCCAAGGTCAATCAGATCCTGTACCTGTTAGACAGCCTTCATACACCGGAAGAAGGCCCAATAAGTGGCCCTTTACGCATTGCTGCCAGTGTTACCATAGCCAGTTACTTACTCCCTCCCCTACTCGCAGCATTTATCCAACAACACCCGGAAGTAGTACCCGACGTTAAAATAGAGAATACGCAGCAAGTGATTGCCACCTTAGAAAAGGGACAGGCCCATATAGGCTTAATAGAAGGCCCAGCTCAACATCGCCAATTACAGATAACGCCCTGGCACGAAGACAAACTAGAAGTGTTTTGCCACACAAGCCACCCCCAGGCACAAGCGGGGCAACTACTCCCATTGCAATTAGCACAACAGCGTTGGATATTGCGTGAAGACGGCTCGGGAACCCGCCGAATCTTTGATAGCGCCATGCAAGCCCTCAATATCCAGGCACATGTCGCTTTTACGTTAAACCGGCAGGAAGCCATTAAACAAACAGTCAAAGCGGGGCTCGGCGTGGGTTGCTTGTCGCAACTAACTATCGTTGAAGAGGTAAAGCTGGGCAGCTTAATGATTTTAAACACCCCTTTGGAATTAACCCGGCGCTTCTCCCTCGTGACTCAGCCTTCGCATAACAACAGGTTAACCGAAGCATTTATTGAGTTTGTTAAATCACAAACTCAGTAAATTGAAAGGGAGATCTAATCAAAGAGTGCAGGTGCGGCTACGCTTTTTTCTGTGCGATGCTTAGGCTTGTTATAACCTTTTCAATGCAAATCAGTAACATTATTCACAAACCGATCAAGCTGTTTTTTTAAACGCTCGTTCTCTCTGAGCAAGACATCTTTTTGCTTCAGTAAATCGATGACTATCGCAATCGACACCCAGTCGATATCAAGGTCATGATATAGTCGAATCGCTTTCTTCATCCAGTGAACGCTGTTTAATTCAAAAATCCAGTCATTAAAATCATTACCTGCTAGTGGTTCCGCAATCCCATGCTCAACCACCTCAATAACCAAGGTTTCGGTTATACCTTCTTGTACACACAACTCTTGTAATGAAATCCCCAATACAATATCAGACATTCTATTTCTCCCATTCAGATCTGGGATCAAAAGCCGATATATCAGACAACGACTGCCACAACGCTTTTGATTCTTTGTTGGTATTTTTTGGGATTACAATTTTGAAGATAACATACAAATCGCCAGTGCCATTTTTCATTGGTAAACCCTTGCCTTTAATTCTCAGCTTTTGCCCCGACTGGCTATTCGGGGGCACGCTCAAACTAATCTTGCCTGTCAGGGTAGGCAAAGTCACTTTTGCTCCCAATGCGGCTTCCCAGGGAGCAACCGGCAAAGTTATCAGTAAATTATGGCCCTCCACATCGAACATAGGGTGAGGTATAAGACGGATATGCAAATAAAGGTCACCGTTAGGTGCGTCCCCTTGCCCGGGTGCGCCTTGCCCCTTTAATCGAATCCGTTCACCATCAGAAACACCTTTGGGTATTTTCACTCTCAGGGACTTTTTGACTTCCGTTACCCGACCCTTTTCAAAGACCGGCATCCGATATTCAATGGGCTTTGCCAGATCAGACATAACTTCTTCAAGAAACACCGGCATTTCAATCTCTACATCCTGACCGCGTGCAGCATCTTGATTGAAATCACTATAACCTTGGAAGCCTCCACTTCGGCTACCAAAAGCAGAATTAAAAAAGTCGGCAAAGTCACCCTCAAATGGGGCGCTACCCGAAGCCTTACCTCTGCCTCCCTGCCAACCTGGCGGCGGTTCAAAACCTTTATTGCGTTGCCCACCGTAGCGACGTAATTCATCATACTCGGCACGGCGTTCGGCATTTTTTAATACCTCATAAGCCTCAGCCACTTCCTTAAATTTCTCTTCAGCGCCCTCTTCGGGATTGACGTCAGGATGATATTTACGGGCAAGCTTACGATAGGCTGTTTTAATGGTTTTGGTATCCGCATCGTGCGCGACCCCGAGTAACTTGTAATAATCTTTAAACTCCATAACACCTTCCGGATATGCCATTGCGTCACCTACAGCACTATTCTGACGCCATTATTTTCAACACTATAAACCTAACTTGTTATGTATAGCATGTTTAAATATCAGGCTTATTTGTTGTTCTGAATTTCGTTGAGCATTTGCTCAGCGTCCTCTCGCTCACTGAATGTTATTGCGTTTTTTGCGCTGAGAAGCTCTTTTAAAGTCGCCTCTGATTGTGTTTTTTTGCCTGCTTTCAGATTAGCTTGTGCGAGATGAAATTTGATTTCCAGGTTTTCAGGCAGTAGTGCTGCAGCATCTTCCAACAACCTCTCAGCTGCTGGCAACTCACCTTTTTGCAAGAGAATGGTACCGAGGGTGTCCATTATCAGCGGGTTATCAGGGTTGAGTTCATTTGCTTTTTTGGCATGATCCTCCGCTGCTGCAATATCATTGCGTTGGAGTAATAACCACGCCAGGTTGTTATGGGCCGTTGCATTCTTAGGCGTGAGCTTAACAATTTCTGTAAATTCTGAAATAGCATTGTCTGATTGTTTATCTTGCAAATACAAGGTTGCCAGTACATTACGGCTTAAGGTATCTGAAGGATTTTTCTCAATCCATTGAGCGAGTAATGACTTTGCTTCTGTTTTTTTATTCGGCTGCTGCCAAAGCACGGAGGCTAACTGTATATTAAGTGCCGCATTTTCGCGCTTACTAAGCACCTGTCTATATAAAGTGGCTGCGGTGTCCAGGTCTTTCTCTACGAAAGCAACCTGAGCCTGAAGTTCTGTGATGTATGAGTTCTGCGGATCTGACTCTGTTAGTTGCTTGGCAATGCTCTTAGCCGTTTCCAGATTTCCTGATTTAAGATTAAGCTGTGCTTTTATAAGAAGCGCGCCGAGGTGCTCCGGCATAAGGCTCAGTGTTTTATCAATAGTTGCTTCTGCAAGTGTTAACTGGTTGGTTTGTTGATACAGCTGCCCAAGTAAGTAATGGGGCATAACCGCTTCAGGCGCACTTGTAATGGCTTTTGTGTAGTAATCGGTTGCGGAGTCATACTTGCCACTTATTTGTTGAGCTTTACCCGCTAATGTCAGTAAGCCGGGGTTATCAGGGTTTGATTTGAGTGCCTGTTCACTAATAGCCAGAGCTTCTGCTGGTT
>NZ_JBFIIH010000094.1:0-16886 GCF_041601355.1 Neptunomonas sp. | reverse complement strand
TCCGGCCGAGCTACAACGATTGCACGACCGCATCTGGCAAGCACTGCAGTCAAGCACTGATGAAAACCTCTATATAGCCCTGCAGCAACCGAATAACAGCTACGTACTGCAAGGCTGGCTCGAACTGGCACAAGCCGCACGTACAATCGCTGATGTCACCACGCAGACAAACAACATCGAAAACTGGCTAAACCTGTGGGAAGCTCATCCGGCAGCACATCTGATGCCCGAAAACCTCACAGCACCACAAGATATTGCGCTGATTAATGTTGCCCGAATCGGTGTCCTTCTACCTACATCCGGCTCACTGGCATCCGCAGGCAAGGCAATCCAGGATGGAATTACTACCGCGCACTACGCCAGCCAGGAGCGCGGCATGGCTCCCGAGTTGTTTTTCATGGATAGCGCCCAGTACGTCACTGCGGATGAAATCATTCAGGCTGCACAACAAAGAAACCTTGAACTGGTGATCGGCCCCCTGGATAAAAACATGGTCAAATCACTCGTAGAATACGGCCCGCTGCCGATTCCATTTTTAGCGCTCAACTACATAGACGAAAGCGCCGCCAATCTTTACCAGTTTGGGCTCTCTGCAGAAGATGAAGCGCGCGATGCGGCGACCCAAGCCATTAATGCAGGCAAACGCTTTGCGCTGATTCTGACACCGGATACTGACTGGGGCAAAAGAGCAGACCAGGCGTTTGCCGACACCTTTGAGTCACTCGGCGGTACGGTTGTTGCGCGCACATCATTTACTGCAGACGCGCTCAATCAGGATATTGCACAGGTTCTCAAGACGGACGAAAGCAAACAAAGAGCAAAAAGCCTGAGACGCGCGACTGGCTTAAATTTCGAGTTTGAAGAGCGACGCAGGCAGGATGCAGACGTCATTCTGCTCTCAGCCCGCCCGCAAGATGCCCGTCTGATAAAACCGATACTGGCCTTCTATTTTGCCGGAGATCTACCTGTTTACGCCACATCGCAGATTTATTCAGGCGCGCCTAATGCCAGAGCAGATATTGACCTGAATGGCGTCATGTTTGGCGATATTCCCTGGGTGTTATCCGCCCCCTCTGACAACAGACGCGCACTCGATGCTATTCGCGACAACACCGACACCCGCTTTGGCAGGCTGTACGCCCTTGGCATAGACGCCTATAACCTCTACCCGTATCTACAACAGCTCAAAGCAACGCAAGGGACCCGCCTCAAAGGCGAAACAGGACAACTGGCGCTGACCGAGGATAACAAGATAAACCGCCACTTACAGTGGGCTATCTTCGAGAACGGCCTGCCAAAAACGATTGAACTGACAACTGAGCAGACTTTCCAATACAGAAGCGAATACAGAACCGAAGAGATTACCGAAGAGAGAACTGAATTCAGAGACGAACGAAGCACTCAATACAGCGCCGAATAGAGCACTGAATATAGCGCGATAAAAAGCAGCGATTTAACAGAGACAAATCATGGACAAACAAACACGCGGCAAGGATGCCGAACAAAAAGCATGGCACTGGCTAATTAAACACGGCCTGAAACCCGTCAGCAGAAACTATTTATGCAAACTTGGCGAAATTGATCTGATACTACTGGATGGCGCCACTCTGGTTTTTGTAGAGGTCAGATACCGCGCCGACACACGCTTTGGCGGTGCAGCCAACTCAGTAACGGCCAACAAACAACGCAAGATCATTCGCACAGCGCAGCACTTTTTGATGACACACAGCCAATTTCAGCAACATAACTGTCGATTCGATGTCATTGCTTATGAAACTCCTTCTGAAGAAAACAAACCAATGTGGTATAAAGACGCCTTCATACTTTAAGACCGGAACCAATACATGGAACTTGAAGAGCGAATTGTCAATCTTTTCCACAATTCGATGGACACCAATGCGCATACCATTGAGCAATATACGCCCATGATCGCGCACGCCAGCGAACTAATGCTCGCCAGCCTTGCCAATGAGTTAAAAATTGTCTGCGTCGGCAATGGCGGCTCATCTGCACTGGCACAGCACTTCTCGGCATTATTGCTGAGCCGTTTCAGGAATGATCGCCCGGGGTTACCCGCCATCACCGTCGGGGCCGACAGCGCAGTACTGACCGGCATAGCAGAAGAAAGCAGTTTTAGTGAAGTCTACTCAAAACAGATTCGGGCCATAGGACAACCAGGCGATGTACTGCTGGTTATCTCTAACCAAGGCCGCTCAAACAGCCTGGTACAAGCCATACAGGCCGCCCATGACCGTGACATGGTAGTTGTCGCGATTACCGGTCATGATAGCAGTAATATTTCCGCACTTTTAAGGCCACACGAAGTCGAAATATGCGTCCCTTCTGATGACAATGCAATGATTTACAGTGCACACTTACTGGTGCTGCATTGCTTATGTGATTTAATCGAATACCAACTATTTGGAGCCTGATGCTATGAACAACACTTTGCTGAAATGTATTACAACGGTTTGTATTCTGGGCACGCTATCAGGCTGCTCTAACCTGATCAGTGCCACCCGCGAAGAACCTATCCGCGATGACCAGGGCAGCCGGACGCTTGGCGCCTACATAGAAGATGAAGTCATTGAAAACAAAACGCTGGTCAATATCAACAAAGGGTCCGCTGTCGTCAAAGATTCCCATATCAGCGCTACCAGCTACAACGGCATTCTGTTACTCACAGGCCAGGTTCCAAACGAAGCAGCCAAACAGGAAGCAGAACAGATAGCGATGCAGACCAGAAAAGTTCGCAAAATCCATAATGAGTTAGAAATTTCCGGCCCGACATCCAGCATAGTGCGTGCAAATGACGCCTACCTGACCAGCCGTATAAAATTACAATTGATCGCCGATAAAACGATCGATGGAACCCGTATCAAAGTCGTCACAGAAAACAGCTCGACCTATTTGATGGGATTAGTCACAGAAAAAGAAGCAAGCAGAGCCGTTAACATCATACGGACCATCCCTGGTGTACAGCGTATCGTAAAGGTTTTTGAATATATCCCTTATCGCTAAACTCTTATTTACCAGCTCAGCTTAACAAAGCTATTTAGCTATTTTATTTAACGACCTTTAACGACGGCCGCCCGGATCCAGGTTTGGGCGGTTCCGGTTTTTCCGGCTCGTCGTGTTCAAGTGCGTAATATTCAGCACCCGGCTCCATGCCAAACCCCATTCCCGCTCCATGTTCACGCGCATACACTGCCAGCACGGCGGCCATCGGCACATAAATATTCATCGGCACACCGCCAAAACGCGCACTAAAGCTAACAGCCTCATCATCCAGCACAAAATTCTGAATCGCCGAAGGGCTGATATTCAACACAATCTGACCATCAGAAATAAACTGCTCAGGCACCATAACGCCCTTTACAGCAACATCCACCGCCATATGTGGCGTACAATCATTGTCAAGCAACCATTCCTGTAAGGCTTTTATCAGGTAGGGACGACTAGGCTTCATAAACACTCCAACCATCAACGTAAAGCATAAAAAAGGGATGATAGCATCATCCCTTTCTGAGTAAAAATATCAATCGGATCTAAAACTAGTCGCGCATTTCGCGCTCAGCATCCGACAGACTTTCACGGAAAGACTCACGCTCAAACAGACGCTCCATATATTCATAAAGCGATTTGCACTGTGCCTCAGGGAGATCAATACCCAGATATGGCAAACGCCATAGCAATGGAGCAAGACAACAATCAACCAGTGTGAACTCTTCACTCATGAAGTATGGCTTTTCAGCAAAGATTGGAGAAATAGCGACCAGGCTATCACGCAACTCTTTACGTGCTGTTTCAACTTCTTCGTCTGTTGATTTCGCAGAGACCAAAACATCCACATGCTTACACCAATCTTTCTGGATTCGGTGCATATACAAACGACTTTCTGCGCGCGCAACAGGATAGACAGGCAACAACGGCGGATGAGGAAAACGCTCATCCAGATATTCCATCATTACATTTGGCTCATAAAGAACCAGTTCTCTATCCAGGAGAGTAGGCAAGCTATTGTAAGGATTCAAACCTGCCAGATCTTCAGGAAGATCCTCGACATGACAATCAATCACGTCAACCGCTACCCCTTTCTCCGCTAATACAATGCGGACGCGATGGCTGTAATGATCAGCGCCATCAGAGTAAAAGGTCATGGAAGAACGTTTAGCCACAACTCCCATCAATATATCCCCATATTACTTACTGTATAAAATAAAGAAGCGCGGCCTGATACACAGGCCGCGCAAAAAACGATTCTAACAGAATTACACTGTCAAATCAGTGAACATCTTTCCAATATTCTTTTTTCAGTGCATAAGCAACGAAGAAGAACAAGAACAGGAAGATCAACACGTTTGTACCGATGCGATGAGAGTCCAATTTAGACGGCTCACCGATATAGGCCATAAAGTTCACCAGGTCATAAATAGTTTTATCAAACTCGGCTGTTGTCTGCTGTCCTGCCTTAGCGATAGTCATACAACCACCCATCGCTTTACCGGTCAGCGGATCAATCTTAACTTCATGATGCAGTGCTTCTTCAGGTGTACAGTGATTTACCTGCTCACCCTGCAAATACTCCAGCACGTTAGGCATACCCACATCAGGGAAAACTGTGTTGTTTACACCCCATGGACGAGACTCATCTTTATAGAAACTACGCAGATAAGTGTAAATCCAATCAGGCCCACGTAAACGTGCTTCCAATGTCAAATCAGGCGGCGGAGTACCAAACCAGTTAGCACCGTCTTCTTTGAGCATCGCGTTTGTCATCTGCTCACCCACTTTCTGGTCACCCAAAAGCAAGTTCTCTTCAACCAGATTCAACGGTATACCCAAATCTTCGGCAGCACGCTGATAACGCTGATATTGCGCAGAGTGACAACCCAGACAATTGTTGACAAATACCTGCATACCTCGCTGCAATGAAGCCTGGTTATGCAGATCCACAGCCATGTGATCCAGCTTAGGGCCATCACCAGCAGCAAAGCCTGCCAATGGAAACAGCGCAATAACGAATGCAACTAAATACTTTTTCATTATCCTGTAACCCTCTCTGGTACTGGTTTGGTTTTCTCCATTTTGGTGTAGAACGGCATCAGGAAGAAGAAAGCAAAATAAAGTGCAGTACAGATCTGAGCCACGATTGTACGCCCTGGAGTCGATGCAACCACACCCAGGTAACCCAGAATCACGAAGCTGATAGCGAAGACAGCTAGTGCCACTTTGCTCATCCAGCCTTTGTAGCGCATAGATTTAACCGGGCTACGATCCAACCAAGGAAGCACGAACAGAATAGCAATCGCACCACCCATTACCACCACACCAGGGAACTGCGATGCAGCAATAGGCGGAATCGCACGCAACATGGCGTAGAATGGCGTGAAGTACCAGACAGGCGCGATATGCGGCGGTGTTTTCAGCGGGTTAGCCGGCTCAAAGTTGGGCGCTTCAATTAAGTAACCACCACCTTCAGGGAAGAAGAAGACAATAATGCAGAAAACAAACAGGAAGACAATTACACCCACAATGTCTTTCACAGTGTAGTAAGGGTGGAATGGAATTCCATCCAACGGCACACCGTTTTCATCTTTGTTTTCTTTAATTTCGATACCGTCAGGGTTATTAGAACCCACTTCATGCAACGCAATGATGTGCAACACAACCAAAGCCAGCAACACGATAGGTAAAGCAATAACATGCAATGAGAAGAAACGATTCAACGTAACACCTGAAATCAGATAGTCACCACGAATCCATTCAGCCAGTTCAGGGCCCACAAAAGGAACAGCCTGGAACAAAGATACAATTACCGCAGCACCCCAATAAGACATCTGACCCCATGGTAGCAAGTAACCCATGAAAGCTTCTGCCATCAGTGCCAGATAGATAGCCATACCGAACAACCAGATCAATTCACGTGGCTTACGGTAAGAGCCGTACATCATTCCACGGAACATATGCAGATAGACCACACAGAAAAATGCAGAGGCACCCGTCGAATGCAGGTAACGCAACAGCCAACCGTAATCAATATCACGCATGATGTATTCAACTGAAGCGAACGCACCTTCCGCAGAAGGGTTATAGCTCATTGTCAGCCAGATACCGGTAATGATCTGATTAACCAACATCAGCATCGCTAACGAGCCGAAAAAGTACCAAAAGTTAAAGTTTTTTGGTGCATAGTATTTTGATAAGTGGTCTTCCCACATAGCAGTCGCCGGGAAACGGTCATCGACCCATCCCATAAAACCGCCTTTTCCTTTATTACGGTAACCAGCCATTATGCGTTCTCCTGATCCACGCCAACAATGATGATATCGTCGCCTTCATATTTATGAGGCGGAATCACTAAATTCGTCGGTGCAGGTGAGCCTTTATAGACACGGCCTGATAAATCAAAACGAGAGCCGTGACACGGACAATAAAAACCACCTACCCAATTAGCATCAAAAGCTTGCGGCCCAACTTCAGGCACATAGCTGGGAGAGCACCCTAAGTGAGTGCATATACCGACTAAAACCGAAACATCAGCGCGGATAGCACGGCTCTCATCGCCAGGAATGTAATCAGGCTGTTGCGGCACGCTAGACGTTGGATCAGATAACTTACCCTGGTCCATGTTCTTCAGACCTGCCATAGCTTCTTCGCCACGCTTTACGATCCAGACTGGCTTTCCACGCCACTCAACTATCATTTGCTGACCTGGTTCCAGCTTGCTGATATCAGCTTTAGCCGGCGCACCAGCAGCTTTCGCCTTGGCACTTGGATTCCAGGAAGCCACGAATGGGACAGCCGCTCCTATAGCACCCACTGCCCCAACGGCAGAAGTGGCACCTATTAGGAGCCGACGCCGACCCTTATTCACGCCGTCATTGCTCATCAAGTATATCCCCCTTACTCGGCCAGGCTATTTGCTTGTACAAATAATCACCAACCGTTCAGTATAAAAAATTCACGAAATCAGGTTCTGTAAAATGGCCCAAATAGTAAAGAAAATACCCCTATCTTACAAGGTGAAATATCCCTTCTGAGGTATCTATAAGACTAAGTATTGACCTGAAACAGCGACCTTATACGCAGATAAAAAAAAACGCCCGGGCCATAACAGCCGCGAGCGTTTTCCAAATTGCATGCCGGAAGACCGGCAAACAATTAACGTTTAGAGAATTGTGGTTTCTTACGAGCTTTACGCAGACCAACTTTCTTACGTTCAACTTCACGTGCGTCACGGGTAACAAAACCAGCTTTACGCAGTGCAGGACGCATTGTTTCGTCGTATTCCATCAGAGCACGAGTAATACCGTGACGGATAGCGCCCGCCTGACCGAAATTACCACCGCCTTTAACAGTAACGAAAACGTCAAATTTTTCCAGAGTTTCAGTCAGCTCTAATGGCTGACGAACGATCATACGTGCAGTTTCGCGACCGAAGTAAACTTCGATAGTACGATCGTTAATAGAAATGGTGCCAGTACCAGGACGCAAGAAAACTCGGGCTGTAGAAGTTTTGCGACGACCTGTACCGTAATACTGAGTAGTTGACATTATCTACTTCCCCTTAGAGTTTCAGTTCTTGAGGCTGCTGAGCCTGGTGTGGATGTTCGGTACCTGCATACACTTTCAATTTAGTGTACATAGCACGACCCAAAGGACCTTTAGGTAGCATACCTTTAACAGCCAACTCAATTACTTTCTCTGGCTTGTTAGTGATCATTGTTTCAAAGTTAGCCTGTTTCAGACCACCTGGAAAAAGGGTGTGATGGTAGTACATTTTAGCTTTACGCTTGTTACCGGACACATGTACTTTTTCTGCGTTTACTACAACAATGTAATCGCCAGTATCAACGTGAGGGGTATATTCTGCTTTATGCTTACCGCGCAGACGTCGGGCAATTTCAGTAGCCATACGGCCAAGAGTTTTGCCTTCTGCGTCAATTACATACCAGTCGCGTTTTACTTCAGCTGGCTTAGCAACAAAAGTAGTCATCGATTGTTCGCCTATAGTTAAATTAAGTCTGGAAACACTGCCGCTTTAAAACAACGCGCGCCCGACTTACCTTATAATTATTGGTTGTTTTGAGCTGCAAAACAGCAAAAAACAACGTCCGAGACTTCATCCTGAAATGAAGAGCGCGAATTATAGTAAAAAACGCCCCTCAATGCGAGTGCCGCAGCGCACTATTTTCAGGATAAATGAAGAATAATCTTACGCCTTATGCGCTTTAGCCAAATAGTCGTGAGACTGCATCTCAAGCAAGCGACTTTGCGTACGTTCAATCTCAAAAGACAACCGGCCACCCGTATAAATCTCATGGATAGGCACAGCCGCAGAAACAATCAACTTAACGCCACAATCATAGAATTCATCCACCATATTAATAAAGCGGCGGGCGGCATCATCATTCTTCGTGCCCAGCTGCGGCACATTAGAAATCAACACAGCATGGTAGATTTTTGCCACTTCAATGTAATCATTCTGCGAGCGAGGCCCTTCACACAAGGCTTTAAAATCAAACCAGACAACATCTTCACAAGTACGCAGAGACGGTATACCACGGCCGTTAATATCGACCATCTCATTCTCGACTACTTCCTCTATATCAGGCACCAGACTCTCAAAGCTGCTATTCAGGCTTTTATCAGCCTCTTCACCCAACGGGTGATAATACAACTCCGCCTGCTCCAACGCGCGCAAACGATAATCGATCCCGCCATCAACATTAACAACGTCAGTATGCCGGTTCAGCAATTCAATAGCGGGCAAAAAGCGCGCCCTCTGCAAACCATCTTTGTACAAACCATCCGGTACAATATTCGACGTTGCCACCAGCGTCACACCATTAGCAAACATCTGCTCAAACAAGCTGCCGAGAATCATCGCGTCGGTGATATCAGAAACAAAAAACTCATCAAAACAGATAATACGGGTTTCACTTGCATACTTTCTGGCAATTTCCGTCAACGGATTTTTCGTTCCATCGAGTAAACGCAGATCAGCATGTACACCCTGCATAAAGCGATGAAAATGCGTCCTTCTTTTACGTGTAAAAGGCAGGGTTTCATAAAAAATATCCATCATGTAGGTCTTACCACGACCCACACCACCCCAGAAATAAAGGCCTTTAACCGGTGCAACTTCCTGCTTTTTGAACTTCCCACTTAAACGCTGCATCAACGTCTTAGGCTGAACCTTTTCAGCCGCAACCAGATCATCATATAAGCGCTGCAGATGCCCGATAGCATTCTCTTGTGCCGGATCATATGAAAAATCATCACGCAGCAAATCTTTTTTATAACGGTCTAGTGGAGTCATTTTCCAACATCACCCTAATCAGTAGGCACAAAACACAGGAGCGCACTCTACCCAGCCGCTCCCATCCTGAAAATTCAACAATAGGCTAAAATCGCTTAAAGCCTTATAAAGACACGCTTATCCAGAGATAAACCGATATTTTGCGACTTAATTAATTCCCATCACAGAAATAACCATTGGCAGTAAAAATGCCGTCAGCAACCCCGCCAAGCCCATTGCCAGTCCAGCAAACGCCCCCGCCAATGTACTGATTTCAATCGCATAAGCGGTTCCCATACCATGTGCCGCCAACCCTAAACTAAACCCTTTTACGGAATCGTCCTTTACATTCAGCAACCGAAAAACAAAAGGAGCCAATACGCCGCCCATAGCACCGGTAATCAAAACCAAACCCGCTGCCAGCGAAGGAAGCCCCCCAATTTTTTCTGCAATACCAATCGCAATAGGAGATGTCACAGATTTAGGAGCCAAAGATAAAAGCACTTCATCAGGCAAACCAAATAAATGCCCCATGGCTAACACCGATAAAATAGCCACTATAACCCCGGTAAAGCAGACAACCAGTAACTGCCCCCACATTTCCACAATCCGAGAAAAGTGGTCATATAAAGGAACAGCCAAAGCGACAATAGCAGGCCCCAACAAGAAATGAATGAATTGAGCACCTTCAAAATACACATCGTATCTCGTATTTGTCGCCAGCAAAAAACTAATGATAATGGCCATAGATACTAGCACCGGGTGTAAAAAAGGCGTTCCCTTCACCAGCCGATTGAAATGAATCGCAGTAATAAATACCAGCAAAGTAACCACAAGCCAAAACAAGGGCTTAGTAGCAAAATAAACCCAGAATTCCATTATCGAGCCCCATTCTTGTTCAGTTTTTTATTCATCACCTTAAGTATCAATACAGTCACTACCATCGTTATAAATGTACTGACAAACAGTGATATTAATATGGGCAGCCAATACAGTGATATTGTGTGTAAATGCAGCATTAGCCCCACACCTGCAGGTACATAAAGCAACGCCAGATATCGTAGTAAGCCTTCAGATACACCACGGACAGAATCAGGCATGCGCTTTTTGAAAATCAACCACACCAGCAGGATCACCATCCCAACAACAGGCCCGGGTACAGGTATGGATGTTGCCAGCACAACCCACTCACCCAAGAGCTGGCATAACAGAAGTGCTAAAAAACCATTTAGCATAGCGTTTCCTCATTCAATATTTCGCGATTCCGAAATAGTCTCATGTAAAATATGCACGACAGGAAAAGGAGGCTTAAAATAGCAAAAACATAGCATCCATAAATCAGCAGCCAGTAAATAAGCGCACATTATAGAGGCAGACGAGATATTTGACTATCGCAGTGCAACAAAACATCTAAACTCGGAGCAAACTTTTGATTCAACGATTTTAATTGATACAATTAGGCCATAATTGTTTTAGTAGGTTTTGTAATGAATGAACAACGCAGAGAAAAAGGCTCATCGATTACACGAGTTTTAGAAATAATCGAAGCCATATCTCTTACAGAGCGCCCCTTCTCCGCCACTGAATTATCATTTTTGTTAGACATCCCAAAACCTAGCATCCACCGATTACTGCAACAACTTGAAGCAAGCAACTACATCCAAACCAACATGCGCGGCCAGTTGGTACCGGGGGATCGCATGCATGATATTGCACTTGGAGTTTTACAAAGCAGCCGACATAAAGCAGCAAGACAGGCGATTTTAAAAAACCTGGCAAGTAAAATAGGCGAAACTTGCGGTATTTCAATATTTGACGGTACCGACATGATTTACTACGACAAAATAGAAACAAACTGGCCACTGCGTATCCACCTGCCAACAGGTAGCCATACACCTATTGCATGCACAGCCAGCGGCAAACTCTATCTCAGTACTCTACCGGAAGATCGCCTCAATCGTATTCTTCAAAACCTACCTCTGGATAGACTGGCCCGCAATACAATAACAGACCCGGCAACACTCACGCAGGCTATTGCTGATATTAGCCAAACACAAATAGGCACCGATAATGAAGAATTTATTGATGGTATGGTTGCGTGCTCCATCCCTATTGAAAACAAAACAGGAAGCTTATTTGCCTGCTTATTCGCACATGCGCCTATCATCCGTAAAAGCCTTCCTGAACTCTTGGCATTCGAACCACTAATGCGTAAAGCCGCTATAGAGTTAAGCGATTTAATATCGAAAAACTCATCACCTGAGTACTAAATCTTCGCTATCTGGCGCGAAAACCTTCCCGTACAAGCATCATGGACAAATTTTTTTCGCCGCCACAACCTGACTGTGCGGTCGCAATAATTCATTCCCGAAAACAACACATACGTCACAACCTAAACAAACACTACCCTCCTACAACATCAGCTATATCAACAAAGCCCAAACGCTCCACGTATATTCAGCCAAACACCCTTCTCATTGCGCTACTGCAACATTAATTGACGATTCACACCAAAACAAAAACAATTATAACGATACGTTTTGTATCAATATAACTAAATCATTGACACAAAAAGAAACATCAATAATGATATGAAACGTATCGATATACGAAACATCTATCTAATAAATACAAAAAAATGCTGCCTGATCATCACCAGCATGAGATGAACAAAGGAATAATCCATGAACGAGATTACATCCACCGCACGAAAAGCTCTTATTCACTTAACAGCTGCCAGCTGTATGCTTACGGCAGCACATTCCACAGCACAAGCGGCCGATGCTGAAAAAATCCGTTGGAAAGTACAAGCTGTTTTTGGTACACATTTACCAGCGCTTGGAGACCCTATCAAACTAGTTTCAGAGCAGATAAAAGCAGCCAGTGGCGGCAATGTTCAATTCAAAATATACGAACCGGGTAAACTAGTGCCCCCTTTTGGTATTACTGAGGCCATCAAGAATAAACAGCTACATGCCGGCTACACCTGGCTGGGCTACGACCAGGGAAAAATACCCGCAGCAGCACTTTTTGCAGCAGTTCCTTTTGGCATGGAGCCGTGGGAATACGCAACATGGTGGTATGAAGGCGAAGGCAAGAAGTTAGCTGAGGAACTGTATGCCAAACATGATGTTCACCCCGTTCTTTGCAGCGTCATCGGACCAGAAACGGCTGGCTGGTTCACCAAAGAAATTAATACGATGGATGACCTTAAAGGTCTGAAAATCCGTTTTGCCGGCATTGGCGGAAAAGTGCTTCAAAAAGCAGGCGCCTCCGTTACCATGATTCCCGGTGGAGAAATATTTCCCGCGCTGGAAAAAGGTGCCATTGATGCATCAGAATTCTCAATGCCAGCCGTTGATCAGTTGATGGGCTTTGATAAAGTTGCCAAAATCAACTACTTCCCTGGTTGGCATCAAACCTTTACCGCATCACACCTCGTTATCAATACAGACTCATGGAACGAACTGTCTGACACAAATAAGGCGCTGATTGATATGGCCTGTACTGCCGGAACCTTCCGTGCGTTGACGCGTGGCGAATCATTGCAGGGTGCAGTACTTAAAGACTTCCCGGCGAAAGGCGTTACAGCACGTACCATACCCACCAATATGCTGACAGAACTCAACACGCTTACCGATGAAGTCATGCTCGAACAGGGCGCTGCTGATGCAGACTTCAAGCGCATCTATGAATCTCAGCAAGCGTTTATGGCCGAGTATAAACCATGGAAACAGCGCGCTTACCTACCTCGCGACTTTAACTGAGCCTCAATAACGGCGGGGGATTAATACCCCCGCTCCCATCTATAAACAAGACCTGGCAACCAGTTAGTCGACGGAAGCATTATGTCTAAACAAAATAATATCGAAGCACCCGGTGTACAGCCGCATCTTTTTAATTTAGATGAACTAACTCACCATACGCAGTTGCCTGTAACGCGCTTTTCTATGTTCTTTGATTCTATGATAACGAAAATTGGAAATATGATGTCGTGGCTATGGGTCGTACTCATGCTGGTCATCATTTCCAATGTTCTGCTGCGCTATGTTTTTAATCAAGGACGCATAGAGTTTGAAGAAATCCAATGGCACCTTTACTCAGTAGGCTGGTTAATCGGCCTGTCTTATTGCCTGGTAGCCGACGACCATGTGCGGGTAGATTTAATCCATGACCGCATGTCACTTAAAACTCAGGCGGTTATCGAGTGCTTAGGCATTCTCTTCTTACTCCTACCTTTTATCATTCTTGTTCTATGGTATTCCATCCCTTTTATTCTGTACTCATGGAGCCTTAACGAAGTATCTGATGCGCCAGGAGGATTAGCCTATCGCTGGGTCATCAAATCCTTTCTGTTCATTGGCTTTGCATTGTTGATGCTGGCAACACTCTCGCGACTCTCTCGTGTCATTAAGCTTTTACTACAGCGTCCGGATAACCGCCCAGCTCCACCAGCTACTCCCTCTACAACAGAATCGCTAAGGAACTGACATGGAAACAAATGAAATTCTTGCCATTTGCATGTTTGGCAGCTTTATCGCCTTACTATTTACAGGCTTTCCAGTCGCTTGGGTTTTAGGCGGCATAGCTATCGTGTTTTCCGTCATCGCCATGCTGATGGATCACTGGTTTGATGCTTTTATCGGTATTGACTGGAACTATGTATCAATCGTCATACCCCGCATGTGGAGCGTGATGACAAACTGGGTTCTGGTCGCCTTACCGATGTTTATCTTTATGGGACTGATGCTGGATCGTTCTGGTATAGCAGAAGACCTGATGCACAATCTGGCGCGGCTCTTTGGAAAAGTCAGAGGCGGCTTAGCCGTTACCGTGACCTTTGTAGGACTATTACTGGCGGCTTCGACCGGCATCATTGGTGCATCCGTTGTGCTTCTGGCCGTTCTGGGCATACCTATGATGATGCGAGAAGGCTACAGCAAAGAACTTGCCTGCGGAACGGTTTGCTCAACAGGCACACTAGGCATCCTCATCCCTCCCAGTATTATGCTGGTGATGATGGGAGATCGTATTGGCATCTCTGTCGGAGATCTGTTCCTTGGGGCACTGTTTCCCGGTTTGTTACTAGCAGCACTGTATGTCACTTACATTTTGGTGATTGGTTTTTTACGACCAGCGCATGCACCCACACCCGCTAATGCCGAAAAAGTTACATTAAAAGTACTGTTTAATGTCATCTGGGCAGTGTTACCAGCGGCTGCTTTAATTCTTACAGTACTCGGTTCGATTTTTTTCGGTATAGCAACGCCAACGGAAGCATCCGGTGTCGGTGCATTCGGCGCAACCCTGCTAGCCTGGAGCAAAGGACGTGTATCCGTTTCTGTATTACGGGAAGTAGGACGCGAAACCACAAAAACAACCGCGTTCATCTTTGCCCTGCTGCTGGGCGCAACCGCGTTCTCATTGGTGTTACGCGGCCTGGGAGGCGATGAGCTTATCGAAAGTGGATTAACAGGTTTACCTTTTGGACCAACAGGAATTATCATCTGCATCCTCGCGATAACCTTCCTACTGGGCTTCTTCCTTGACTGGATCGAGCTGACCCTGATTATTCTTCCCCTGGTTGCACCGGTCGTATCCGGCTTAGGCTTTGACCTGGTATGGTTCACCATATTATTCGCAGTCTGCCTGCAAACGTCATTCCTAACACCACCGGTAGGGTTCGCACTGTTCTACCTCAAAGGTGTCGCACCAGAAGGCATAACACTCGGGCATATTTACAGAGGTGTACTGCCCTTTATATTTATACAAATTTTTGCACTGTGCATCGTTTTTTACTGGGAAGGTATTGTTACCTGGTTGCCCAACGCCGCCTACTCCCAATAAATCACTCTATACAAACAGGAGATACAAATGTCTATTCAAGTCATCCTTCCACGCATTATGCAAATTGGCGAGGGAGCCAGCTTAACAATACCCGAATGCCTTAAAAGCATGGGATGTAAAAAACCACTGATCATTACTGACGAGATGATGGTAAAACTCGGTTATGCAGAAACGATTCAGACATGCTTGTCTGAACAACAGATACTGGCAGAAGTCTTTTCAGATACGGTACCCGAACCTACTGTCCAATCGATTCAGGCCGGTGTAAACAAAGTCAGACAAGGTGATTACGATAGCATTATCGCGTTAGGCGGGGGCAGCCCTATCGACAGCGCCAAAGCGATCAGCATATTGAGTAAGTTTGGCGGAAAAATGCAGGATTACAAATTTCCAACGGTTGTTAATCAAACCGGATTACCGATTATTGCCGTGCCTACTACGGCAGGTACGGGCTCAGAAGTAACACGCTTCACCATTATCACAGATGAAGTAACCGATGAAAAAATGCTTTGTGTCGGTATTGGTTTTATGCCGGTCGCTGCATTAGTTGATTTCAGCCTTACACTCACAATGCCTGCGCGCACCACTGCCGATACCGGCATAGATGCTCTGACTCATGCCATTGAATCTTATGTCAGTAAAAAAGCGAACCCATACAGCGACTGCCAGGCATTATCAGCGATGCGTTTAATTGGCCCTAACTTACGCACCGTCTATCATCAGAGCGATAACAAACCAGCCCGTGAGGCAATGATGCTTGGCTCAACCTTGGCAGGCATTGCGTTTTCAAATGCCTCTGTCGCCATGGTTCATGGCATGAGCCGCCCAATTGGCGCCGCATTTCATGTACCGCATGGTTTATCCAATGCGATGCTATTACCAAGCGTCACCGAATTTTCAATACCTGCAGCACCCGCGCGATATGCAGACTGCGCGCGCGCTATCGGCGTAGCTTCAAACCAAGACAGTGATGCTATCGCTAATGATAAATTACTACAGGAACTGCGTTCACTTAATGACGAACTACAAGTACCAACACCCGCAGATTTTGGTATCGGTCGCGAGCAGTTCTTTGACCTGATTCCTACGATGACAGAACAGGCACTCGCCTCCGGATCACCTAACAATAACCCTCGTGTACCCAGTTACGCTGAAGTGGCCGAGATATACAAAAGCCTTTGGTAAAGACAAACTCGCACATAATCGAACTTAATAGCACCCAAGAGAGAGCATTACAATGACAACAATAGGACACTTAATTAACGGTGAAATGCGTACCGATGCAGCACGTAGTCAGGATGTATTTAATCCAGCGACCGGTTTAGCCACGAAACAGGTTGCGTTGGCATCAAAAGAAACCGTAGAAGAAGCGATTGCAGCGGCCCAAGCCGCATTCCCTGAGTGGCGTAATACACCGGTTGGCAAACGTGCGGCGGTGATGTTTCGTTTTAAAGCGTTATTAGAACAAAACGCGGATAAAATCTGCCAAATGATCGGTGAAGAACACGGTAAAATCAGTCATGATGCAGCAGGTGAGTTACAGCGTGGTATCGAGAATGTCGAGTATGCTTGTGGTGTTGCCGAGCTACTTAAGGGCGAGCACAGCAAAAATGTTGGCCCGAATATCGATTCATGGAGTGAGTTTCAACCCTTAGGCGTTGTGACCGGTATTACGCCGTTTAACTTCCCTGCCATGGTGCCGTTGTGGATGTATCCGATGGCGATTGCCTGCGGT